>DATIWA010000638.1:0-7557 GCA_035465515.1 Candidatus Limnocylindrales bacterium
CTCATCGACATTAATCGCATTTCCGGCCTCTCCTATATTAAGGAGGAAGGCGGGTTCCTCAAGATTGGGGGGCTGACCCGGGAGTCGGAACTGGAGGCCTCGCCGCTGGTCCGCTCGAAGTATCCGTTGCTGCTGGATACGGCCAATGTGATCGCCGACCCGCAAGTGAGGAACATGGCCACGGTGGGCGGCAATCTGGCCCACGGCGACCCGGCCAACGATCATCCGGCGACCATGGTGGCCTTCGGCGCGCAGGTGGTTGCCACGGGCGCCAAGGGTGAGAGAGTCATTCCCATTGATGATTTTTTCAAGACGCTGTTTACCACTGCGCTCGAACCGGATGAGATCCTCACGGAGATCCGCATCCCGGTCCCTCCGCCGAAGAGCGGCGGGGCGTATTTCAAGCTGGAACGCAAAGTCGGCGATTTTGCCACCGCGGCGGTTGCCGTGCAACTGACCCTGGATGCAGCCGGGACGGTGCAGAAAGCCGGGATCGCCCTGACCAACGCGGGGCCTACGCCGATGAGAGCGAAGAAAGCGGAAGATTTCCTGCGCGGCAAGAAGCCGGACGCCGCGACGATTGCCCAGGCAGCCCAGTTGGCCGCCGATGCCGGACAGCCAAGCGCGGACCTGCGCGGTCCCGTGGAATACAAGCAGGGGCTGGCCAAAGAACTTACCAAGCGGGCGCTGGCGCGTGCCGTGGAACGGGCCGGCAAGTAACGGCCGCAGAGATTGACGAGAGGATGCAAACTCATGGCAAAGCAGACCATTAAAGTCAAAATCAACGGACGCGAGCGCGAAGCCGCGGTGGAGCCCCGGCTGCTGCTGGTCCACTTCATTCGTGAAGTCCTGCAACAGACCGGCACGCACATTGGCTGTGATACCAGTCATTGCGGCGCGTGCACCGTGATCCTGAACGGAAAAACGGTAAAGTCCTGCACCCTTTTTGCCGTCCAGGCCGATGGCGCCGAGATCATGACGGTGGAAGGGCTGATCAAAGACAACCAGTTCCACCCGTTGCAGGAAGGCTTTAAAGAAGAGCACGGTTTGCAATGCGGTTTTTGCACGCCGGGGATGCTCATGTCGTCATACGCGCTGCTGCAGAAAAACCCCAATCCCAGTGAAGAGGACATCCGCTGGGGCATTTCCGGCAATCTATGCCGCTGCACCGGCTACCAGAACATTGTGAAGGCGGTGCAAAACGCGGCCAAAAAGATGAACGAGAAAACCATGGCGCATGGAGGGTCAAAGTAATGTTTAAGACAACCCCTGAAGTCGGTGGCATGGGCCACTCGCTCAAGAGAAAAGAAGATCAGCGCTTTATCCAGGGAAAAGGAAACTACGTTGACGACGTGAACCTTCCCGGCATGGTTTATGGGCAGATGGTGCGCAGCCCGTACGCGCACGCCCGCATCGTGAGCATCAATACGGAGAAGGCGAAGGCGCTGCCGGGGGTGCTGGCGGTGATTACCGGGGAAGATCTGGCCAAGGCCGGTCTGGCCTGGATGCCGACCCTTTCCGGCGACAAGCAGATGGTGCTGGCGACCGGCAAAGTACTGTTTCAGGCGCAGGAAGTTGCCTTTGTGGTGGCGGAGGACCGCTACATTGCCGCCGACGCCGCCGAGCTGGTGGAAGTGGAGTATGAAGAGCTGCCGGTGCTGGTGGACCCCAAGAAAGCGCGTGATGCCAATGCGCCCATTTTGCGCGAAGACCGCGAGGAGAAGAGCAACCATATCTTCCACTGGGAAGTGGGCGACAAGAAGGCCACGGACAAGCTGTTTGACACAGCGCCGGTAAAAGCACAGGTAAAGGCGTTTTTCCAGCGCTGCCATCCCGCGCCGCTGGAGACCTGCGGCTGCGTGGCGGATTTCAACCGGGCCACGGGAAGGCTTACCGTTTACCTGACGTCGCAGGCGCCGCACGCGCATCGCACGCTGTTTGCGCTGGTGGGCGGCATTCCGGAGAACAATATTCGCGTGGTCTCGCCGGACATCGGCGGCGGCTTCGGCAACAAAGTGCCGATTTATCCCGGCTATGTCTGCGCCATTGTGGCCTCGCTCACAACGGGCATTCCGGTGAAGTGGATTGAGACCCGCTCGGAAAACCTGATGTCCACGGGCTTCGCCCGCGACTACCACATGACCGCGGAAATTGCCGCCGACAAAGACGGCAAGATGAAGGCCCTGCGGGTGAATACGCTGGCCGATCACGGCGCCTTCAATGCCGCCGCCCAGCCCACCAAGTTTCCCGCCGGACTCTTCAGCATCTGCACCGGCAACTACGACCTGGAAAATGCGTTCTGCGAGGTGGACGGCGTTTACACCAATAAAGCGCCCGGCGGCATCGCCTACCGCTGCTCATTCCGTGTGACGGAAGCGGCTTATCTCATTGAGCGCGCGGTGGACGTGCTGGCGCAGGAACTCAAGATGGACCCGGTGGAGCTGCGGCGCAAGAATTTCATCGCCAACAGCAAGTTCCCCTACAAGTCTCCGCTGGGCTGGAGTTATGACAGCGGCGATTACGAGACCAACTTGAACAAGGCGCTGGACAAGGTCGGATACAAGGCGCTGCGCAAAGAGCAGGAAGAAAAGCGGAAGAAAGGCGAGCTGATGGGCATCGGCATCTCAACGTTCGTTGAGATCGTTGGCGCCGGGCCGGCGCATACATTCGACATCGCCGGCATCAAGATGTTCGACAGCGCGGAAATCCGCATCCATCCCACGGGCAAGGCCATCTGCCGCATGGGCACCAAAAGCCAGGGCCAGGGACACGAGACGACGTATGCGCAGATCGTGGCCCAGGAGTTGGGCATTCCCGCCGCTGACGTGACGGTGGAAGAGGGCGATACCGATACCGCTCCCTACGGTCTGGGCACGTATGCCAGCCGCAGCACGCCGACCTCCGGAGCGGCCACCGCGGTTGCCGCGCGCAAGATCCGCGAGAAGGCAAGAAAGATTGCCGCGTACCTGCTGGAGGCCAGCGAGCAGGACCTGGAGTGGGAGCCCGGGAAGTTCTATGTGAAGGGCTCGCCGAGCAAGGCCAAGACGATTCAGGAAATTGCTTTCGCGGCGTACACTAACCATCCGCCGGACCTGGAAGCAGGGCTGGAAGCGGTGGACTACTACAATCCTCCGAACCTGACCTTCCCGTTCGGGACCTATATATGCGTGGTTGACATTGACAAGGGCACCGGCGAAGTGAAGGTGCGCCGGTTCCTGGCAGTGGACGATTGCGGCAACATCATCAATCCGATGATCGTGGAAGGCCAGATCCATGGCGGACTGACGGAAGGGCTGGCCATTGCCTTCATGCAGCAGATTGACTACGACGAGAACGGCAACGTGCAGGGCGGAACCTTCATGGACTATCTGCTGCCCACCGCCGTGGAGACCCCCAACTGGGAGACGGACAAGACCGTTACGCCTTCGCCGCACCATCCGTTCGGCGCCAAGGGCATCGGCGAATCGCCCAACGTCGGCTCGCCGGCGGCGTTTGTCAATGCGGTGGTGGACGCGCTGGCGCACCTGGGAGTCAAGCACATTGACATGCCTGTGACACCGTGGAAGGTCTGGAATATCCTGAAGGAGAAGGGAATCACGGGTTAACTGATGGCGGTAAAAATCGAAAAGACGTTCCAGGTACAGGAACCGGTGGAGAAGGTCTGGGCGATTCTGAGCGACCCGAGCAAGGTTGCGGTCTGCGTGCCGGGCGCAAAAATCACCGAGCAGGTGGACGAGAAGACTTACAAAGGGGCGATCAGCGTGAAGGTCGGCCCCAGCGTGACGGACTACAAAGGGGAAGTGCAGATCGTCCGGCTTGATGCCGCGGCCCACGAAATCGAGATCCTGGGCAAAGGGCAGGACGTGCGCGGCAAAGGCAGCGCGTCCATGAAGATGACGGGCAAGCTGCGCGCGCTGGATGACGGCGCCACGGAAGTGGTAAGCGTTTCCGAGTTGAACGTGGTGGGGATCCTGGCGCAGATGGGCGGGCGCATGATCCAGGAAGTTTCCAATATCATGTTCGAGCAGTTCACCAACAATTTCCGGCAGATGCTGCAGGGCGGCGAGGAAGCCGGGTCGGCAGCGGAAGCCAAGCCGATCAGCGCCGTGGGGCTGGCGTTCTCGGCATTGAAGGCGTCGTTCGGCGGGCAGAAATCGGAAAGTCCGGAGAAACCCAAAGAAGAATCGGGCGGGAAACCCTGAGCCCTCACCATGGCCCAACCAACCATTCCCAGGGAAAAGCAGATCAACGAACCGGGCGACCTCATCCGGAGTTTTGAACAACTCGGCTACATTACTGATCCTGCCCTGGCCACCGTCATTTTTCTCGGCATAAAAATGGGCAAGCCGGTCCTGCTGGAAGGCCACGCCGGCCTCGGCAAGACCGAAGTGGCCAAAGTCCTGGCGGCTTTTCTTGGCACGCGTCTTATCCGGCTGCAATGCTATGAAGGGCTGGACGTCAACTCAGCCGTGTACGAATGGAATTACCAGAAGCAGCTTCTGGCCATCAAGATTGAAGAGGCGACCAACCAGAGCGTCGAGGAGAAGGAAAAACACATCTTCAGCCGCGACTTTCTCATGGAAAGGCCGCTGCTCCAGGCGATCCAGGCGGAAGATGTTTCTCCGGTGCTGCTGGTGGACGAGGTTGATCGCGCCGACGAGGCCTTTGAAGCGTTCCTGCTGGAGCTGCTCTCGGATTTCCAGATCAGCGTGCCGGAACTGGGGACCATACGCGCCCGGCATGTTCCATTCGTGGTGCTCACATCGAACCGCAGCCGCGAGTTGAGCGATGCGCTGAAGCGGCGCTGCCTTTACCACTGGATCGATTATCCCGGCCTGGAGAAGGAACTCAGGATCGTCACTTCGCGCCTGCCGGGAATCCAGGAAGAGTTGGGGCGGCAGGTGGTGGCCTTTGTGCATGCGGTGAGAAATCTGCACCTGAGCAAGGCGCCGGGAGTGGCGGAGACGCTGGACTGGGCGCAGGCCTTGATGGCTTTGGGCAAGCAGCGGCTTGATCCCGCAGCAGCGGAAGCCACGCTGGGATGCCTGTCAAAATCGGTGGAAGACACGGCCAAGATCAGGGCCGGTATGGAGAAGATGGTTCCGCAGGCGGGGTGACGTGCAGCAACAAGCCAATTTCGCGGAGACGATCGTTGATTTCTGCCGGTTCGCTCGCAGCGAAGGGCTTACGGCAGGGGTCAAAGAGAGCGTGGACGCGCTGCAAGCCGCGGAAGCGGTCGGCGTGGCCGACCGGGAGACTCTCAAATCCGCTTTGCGCGCGGTGCTTTGCTCTTCCAAAGAAGAGTGGGACCTGTTCGATCAGCTTTTCTGGGTATTCTGGCGCGACGCCGATCGCCCAACTGAGCGCGAAAAGGAAAAGCGGCGCGCCAAGGCGAAAAAAGATGACCGTCCTCCCCAGGGCGCCGTGGTTTCTGTGCTGGGAGATGGCGGAAAAGGACGGGCCGCGGAAGAAGACGGAGGCAGGGCAGTGGTGGGCGCCACCGCCAACGAGCGCCTGAAGAAAGCCGATTTCTCCCAGGTTGCACAATCCGATCTCAGGGACCTCGAGAAAATCGCGTTGCGTCTCCTTCGCCAGATGAGCCTTCGGCTCTCACGCCGGCTGAAGATGACGCGGTTACGCGGCCAGGTAGACCTGCGGCGCACCATCCGCCGCAACATCAGCCGCGGTGGCGATCCCATGTCGCTGAACTTCAAGGGGAAGAAACTTCAGCAGGACCGTCTGGTGGTGCTGGTGGACATCAGCGGCTCCATGAACCCCTACAGCCTGTTTCTGGTGCGTTTTGCTTATGCGCTGCAAAAGCACTTCAAGCGCGTGGACACCTTCCTGTTCAGCACGCAACTGGCGGAGGTGACAGGAGCGCTGCGCGGACGGCAGTTGCGAGAGGCCCTGAAGTTGCTGGGTGAGCAGGCAGCGGGCTGGTCGGGCGGTACAAAGATTGGCGAGTCGCTGCGCGAGTTTAACCTGTTTCACGCCCGCAGGCTGCTGGCGCGCGATACCATTTTCATGATTCTCAGCGACGGATGGGACACCGGTGAACCGGAACTGCTGGAAACTGAATTGAAGGTGGTCCGCCGCCGGGCACGCAAGGTGATCTGGCTCAACCCCCTGCTGGGAATGAGTGAGTACAGGCCGGAGACGCGCGGAATGAGCGCGGCGCTTCCACACATTGATGTGTTTGCGCCGGGTCACAACCTGGAAAGTCTGCTGGCGCTGGAAAGGCACCTGGGTCGGAGGTAGCAGTTCGCGGCCCCGCAATACAATGGACAGGGGAAGGGGCCGGCGTTCGTGAATCATGTTTGATCAATTTCTGAAAAAATCAGCTGAGTTGGTGGCGCAGGGAGAAACCTTCGCCGTCGCTACGGTGGTCCGCTGCCAGGCGCCGAGTTCCGGGAAGCCCGGCGACAAGGCCATTGTCCGCGGGAATGAGATTGTGTGGGGCTGGATTGGCGGCGGATGTGCCCAGCCCGTGGTGGTGAAAGAAGCTGTGAAAGCGATGGCTGAGGGCCGCGCTCGCCTGGTGCGCATCAGCCCGTCAGCCGGCGGCGGCGAGGAAGGAGTTGTGGATTACACCATGACATGCCACAGCGGCGGTTCGCTGGACATCCATATTGAACCCGTGTTGCCCCAGCCATACGTGTTGATCCTGGGACGTTCACCGGTCGCGCAAACGCTGGCGCGGCTCGCGAGGACCATTGGATACGCGGTTTCGGTGGTGGCCGAGGAAGGGGGCGGCGATTACGGCGACGCGCGTCTTGTTGCGGCGCCCGGATTCAACCTTGGTAATGCCGGAGTAGCTCCGCAAACGTTTGTTGTAGTTTCAACCCAGGGTGAAGGCGATGAAGAGGCGCTGGAGCAGGCGCTGAAGTCGAATGCACATTACGTTGCATTCGTCGCCAGTAAAACCAAGGCGCAGAAGGTGTTCGAGTATCTGCGAGGTCGGGGAATCGAACAGACCCGGCTGGACCAGGTGCGGGCCCCCGCCGGCCTGAACATAGCGGCGGCTTCACCTGAGGAGATTGCCGTGAGCATTCTGGCGGAGATCATCCAGGCGCGGGGAAGCAGCAGGCAAGGGGTAGCTCAGGCAAAAGCCGCGCCGGCGCTGCCGATCCTAAGCAATGAAGCGAAGGACCCTGTCTGCGGAATGATGGTGGATGTGACGAAGGCAAAGTATAAATCGCAATACGCGGGGAAAGCCTGGTACTTCTGTTGCGCAGGGTGTAAAGAGATGTTTGAAAAGCAGCCTGAGAAGTATCTTGCAGCCCAGGCTTAGGATGAAAAGAATTGCCGATAGGTGAACTGTGGTTCCCACTGTAAGAAGTCTGTAAGAGCTGTAAGGCGCATGTAAGGGAGATGTAAGAGTATTGTTGCGAGATTAGAAGAAGCTTATGGATGATGACTCGTCTGTTACTCACGTAATCACCAGGCAGATACCTCCCTGTTATTTTGTGAGTTTTGGTTTTGGAAACTGAGTTACTGTAATCCTCATTGAGGTGCAGTGACAATGAACAGTAGCCTCCCAGATATCAACGCCAGGTT
>DATIWA010000639.1:0-6597 GCA_035465515.1 Candidatus Limnocylindrales bacterium
GGCCTTTCTATGCTGCCCGGCTTCTTCGTCTTCTTCTTCTGCATGGCTGCGCATATGCCTGCTGCATGGCTGCACAAGCCTCGGGTGAGTTGGGACAATGTCCGTTTTCGTAATTGTTTCGCGTAGGGAAGGCGTGGTAAGGTTAGAAGGTTTTGGCTGAGGACGAAATATTCAGCGCTCAGCGCTGAGCATTCTGCCCGCGCGGCTGAGCGGGGCTCTTTGAAAACTTTAAACGGTTTGGAAGGCTTTGAAGTTTGGAAGCTTTGAAGAAAGCTACCGAGCGTCCAGCCGACAGCTCCTGGAGTTGGTTTGCTGTTTATCAACTGATAACAGAAGGGACGGACCGGCATCGCGGAAATGCCTGCGAAAGCGGCGATTGTTGCGGGGATGGTCCCCGGGATGACTTCCGGCAAGTCCTTTAGATTTGGGGATGGCTGGGGGAGGGGGCGGGGTACCCTCTAAGGTTTACTGGCCTGTAAACCTGCCACGAAACAGTAACCCTGCCACGGCGAGACGGTGAACCGGCCACGCGAGACGGTAAGCCGGCCACGCGAGACGGTGAACCAGCCACGGAGGCAGTAAAACCTGCCACGAAACAGGGAACCAGGCGCGGCGACGGTTACCCTGCCACGAGACAGGTAAACACGCCCCGGAGACTTTTTATCCTGCTGTCTCCTGTCCGGCTCCGAGGTAGGCCTGGCGGATGTAGTCATTATTAAAGAGCATTGAGCTGGGGCCTTCGAGGGTGATGCGGCCGACCTCCATTACGTATCCGTAATGCGAGACCTGGAGGGTGTAGTTCACGTTCTGGCCGACGAGCAGGATGGTCATGCCCTGGCCGGCGATGTTGGCGATGAAGGCAAAGATTTCATCCACCAGCTTGGGGGCGAGGCCGAGGGTGGGCTCGTCGAGCATGAGGAGCTGGGGTTCAGACATGAGGCCGCGGCCGATGGCGCACATCTGCTGCTCGCCGCCGGAGAGCGTGCCGGCGGTCTGGCGGCGGCGCTCCTTGAGCCGGGGAAACATGTCATAGACGCGGGCCAGGCCGTGATGGGCTTTGGCGCGCATTCCGGGAAGAAAGCAGCCCATGAGCAGGTTTTCTTCCACCGACATGCCGGGCCAGAGCTGGCGGCCTTCAGGAACCAGGGAGACGCGCTGCTTGACGCGGTCGCGGGCGGGAAGCCGGGTGACGTCATGCCCGTTCAGAAGGATGCGGCCGGCCTTGACGGGCAGCACACCGGCAATGGTGTTGAGCGTGGTGGTTTTGCCCGCGCCGTTGGCGCCGATGATGCACGTGACCTTGCCTCTGGGGACATGGAAGGAAACCCCCCAGAGCACCTGAGTGACGCCGTAGCGGACCTCGAGATTTTCCGCGACGAGGAGATTTTCGGCGGCAGTTTCAGGCACGAGGGACGCTCCCCAGCGTGGTCTTGCCGAGATAGGCTTCGATCACGGAAGGATTGTTCTGGATCTCGTCAGGCCTGCCTTCGGCGAGTTTCTGGCCGAAGTTGAGGACGGTGATGCGGTCGCAGATGGACATGATGGCCTTCATATCATGCTCGACGTACATGATGGTGGTGCCGCCTTCGCGAATGCGCTGCAGGAGGCCCATCATGGCGGCGGTTTCCGAGGCGGTCAGGCCGCCGCAGATCTCGTCGAGCAGCAGCAGGTCAGGCGAGGTGGCCAGAGCGCGGGCCACTTCAAGGCGCTTCTGCTCGCCCAGGGAAAGCGCGGCGGCCAGCATGTTGCGCTTGTGCTCGAGGCCGACGAGCTTGAGCATTTCCAGGGCGTGTTCGCGGGCGGAGGCGGTGCGGTTCACGCCCTTGCGTCCGTAGTGCACGGCGAGCTGCACGTTCTCAAGGACGGTCATGGCCTTGAAGGGGCGCACGATCTGGTGGGTGCGCACCATGCCTTTGTGGACCAGGCGGGCGGCGTCCATGCCGGTGACGTCGCTGCCGCGGAACTGGATCTTACCGGCGGAAGGGCGCTGCGCACCGGTGATCAGGCTGAACAAAGTGGTTTTGCCCGCGCCGTTGGGACCGATGAAGCCGCAAATCTGCTTTTCCGGGATATCAAAGCTCACGTCCTTCAAGGCGGCTACGCCCCCAAAGTACTTTGTCAGCGTCTGGACTTCCAGAATCTTCACTGCTTTTTCTCCTGAAGAGCCGGCGCAGCAACCCGACCAGGCCGTCCGGCTCCAGCAACACGATCACGATGAGGAGGACGCCGTAAACCATGAGGTGCACGTTGGGGAAATAGGCAACCAGCTCTTCTTCTATGATGCCAAAAACCACGCCTCCCAGGACAGCGCCCCAGACGGTCCCGATGCCGCCGATCACCGGCATGAGGAGAATGGAGATGCTGGTCTGGAAGGCGAAGACGTTGCCGGGATAAATGAAAGCGGCATAGCGGGCGTACACGCCTCCGGCAAGCCCGGTCAGGGCGGCGGCAATGGCGTGGATCCACAGCTTGGCAGCGTAAGGATTCACGCCGATGTCGGCGGCCGCATCTTCATCCTGTTTCACGGCCCGCAGGGCGAGCCCGAACTTGCTGTGCGTGACAATGGAGGAAACGACAATGGCCAGCGCCACCATGACAATCGCGGTGTAATAGTGCACAAGCTGGTGAAACCGCCCGGCTTCGATAATGCGGTAACCGCTGGAGCCACCGGTGATGTCCAGGTTGTTCATGACCACGCGGACGGCCTCAGTGACGCCGATGGTGGCGATGGCAAAGTAAGGCCCGCGCAGGCGAAAGGTGGGCAGGCCGATGAGGAAAGACGCCAGCACGGCCACGGCCGCCGAGCCGATGAACGCGAAGTAAGGACTGCGGCCGGCGTGCATCAGGAGAGCGGTGGTGTACGCGCCCAGCCCATAGAACACGGCGAAGCCGAAAGAGACCTGGCCGGCAAGTCCGCCCAGAAGGTTCCAGCCGATGCTGGTGGTGGTCCACACGGCGGTGATGAACAGCAGGCGGACCACGTTGGAAGATGGCCCGGCCTTCGGGAGCAGCAGCAGGACCAGCAAGGCGAGCCAGGGGAGGAGAACAGTCGCGCGGCGGGCGGCGCCTGGGGTGCTCATACGAATCGCCATCTTTTCTGGAGCAGGCCGGCGATTCCCTTGGGCATGACCAGCAGGACCACCACCAGCAGAGCAAAGGAGATGGCCGGCTGATAGCCGACGGGAACGACCATGATGCTGAAGGTCTCCACCAGGGCAAGGATCAGCGAACCGATGGCCGCGCCGGTGATGGATTCGAGGCCGCCCAGTACGATGATGACGAACGCGCGAAGAAGAAACGAGCGGCCGAAGTCGGGATCAAAGGAGTAGAGCATGGAAAGAAGCGCGCCGGCGAAGCCGGCAAACGCCGTCCCCAGGCCGAAGGTCAGCCGGGCGGTGCGCTGGTCGTCCACGCCTACAATCTGCGCCGCGTACGGGTTCTGGATCAGCGCGCGCATGGAGCGCCCGAACCAGCTATGGGCAAAGATGAATTGCAGCACGGCCAGCGAAATGACCGCTGCCACAAAAACAATGAGCCGCAGCGTGGAGATGGAAATGTCGCCGAAATTGATGGTCGCGATTGTGCGCGGCGTGAAGATGGACTGCTCGGTGTTTCCCCATACCATGTATCCGAAGTTCTGGAGCACCAGCCAGAACCCGAACATGAGGAGGAGCGAGGAAAGCGTGGGCGTGTCTGACTTGGGAAGCCAGCGCACCAGAAGCCAGTGCACGCCCACGCCGAAGAGAAAGAACGCGGGAAGAGCGAGTACGGAGCCGATGATGGGATCGATATGATATCGATTGAACAGCTCAAAGGCGAAGTACGCGCCCAGCATCAGGAACCCGGCGTGGGCCAGGTTCACGATCTTCATGACGCCGTAAATAATCGTCATGCCCACCGACATGGCGGCATAAATGCCGGCCAGCAGCAGGGCGGCAATCAACAGGTTGACGTAATCTACGGCGGTCATGAAATCCCGGTGGCCCGTGTCTTGATTTTAGTGACGAGGCGCCGGCGCAATGGCCGGACCGGTGGCTGCGCTCTTCGGATAGACGATGTCCACCTTGTCTCCCGGCTTGTTCTGCACGATCACAAACGGGTAGTCGCACTGGCCGTTGGCGCCGAATTTGAGCGTCTCGCCCGGCAGCAACGAGCCTTTCAGCACCGCTTTGGCGAGCGCGTCACGGATGGCTTTCTTGTCCGTGCTGCCCGCCGTTTGAATCGCCTGGGCCAGGATGCGCACCGCATCATAGGCCGTGGCAGAGTACCAGGAATCAGGATTGCGGCCGGTGAACTGTTTGTAGTCGTCCACGAACTTCTTGACCTGGGGATAGGGCAGTTTGTCCGACCACCAGATGCCGGCGAAGATGTAGTCCGTCCCGGCTCCCAGCGCCTTGCGGGCGTCGTTTTCAGGACCGCGCGCGCCGTAGCTCAGGACTTCGTGGTGCAAGCCGGCCTGCAAATACTGGCGCTGCATGGTGATGTAATCCTGCAGGTGGGCGTCGGACAGGAAGATGTCCGCCTTGGCCGCCTTTACTTTGAGCAGAAGACCGGAGAAATCGGTGCCGCCGAGTTCAAACTTCTCAGTCATTACGATATTGAAGTAACCGGGATGTTTCTCCGACCACTCCTTGAACCCGTTGGTGTAGTCCGTGCCGTGGTCGGTGTTTTCAACCGCAATGGCGACCTTCAGGCCCTTCTTGAGCTTGCCCTGGTCCACCAGCGTGCCGAGAAACTCTCCGGTGGTGGAACCGAGCAGCAGCACCGGGCTCAGGGTGCCGAAGATGTATTTGTAACCCTTGCTGAAGATCGACGTGGCCGCCGCGCCCGGAGTGATCCACGGAGTCTGATAGCGGTCCGGCATGACGGATTCGGCTTCGCCCAGCGCGGTGGAATAGCCGCCGATCACGGCGGTCACTTTGTCCGAACTCATGGCGCGTTCGGTCAGGGAAGCCGATTTGCCCGAGTCCGAACCGTCGTCGTAAAAGACTTCCTTGATGAGGAGCTTTTTGCCTTTGACCTGGACTCCGCCCTTGTCGTTGATCTGTTTAATGGCCAGTTCAATACCTTCCTTCTGGTATTGGCCCGGCTTGCCTTCGCGGCCGGTGATCGGCAGGATGACGCCGAGTTTGATCGCATCCTGGGCCGCGGCGAACAGTGCCCCAATGGTGCTCAAGAACAATGTCAGCACCAGACTGCGAATAACGAGAATACGAATGGAAGAATTTCTCATTGAACAGCTCCTCTCCTGTGAGTTCATGGCTGCAGCAGACAGATGCAAGCTGCTTCGAGCGGCAGTAACAGAACGTCAGGCATGATATAGCCCGGGCGACCATAGAACAAGTACCATCGCGGAAAGGCCCGGGGCCGGGGGCGGGACATGGTATCACCTGCGGACTGTGATGCAGGAACTCCGCCTGGCGCGGCTTGATGCTTCAGAGAGAGGACGTATTCCAATAGAATAGATAAAGCAGCCCGCGTCCAGAGAGGTTTTCAAACTCCTGGCGCGATGACCAAGGGAGGATCCATGGGCAGCATTACAACGACAGCCGTCGCAGTTCCCAACTACATCAACGGACAGTGGACCGAGTCGCAGGCCGGCGAGTGGGTGGATGTGGTCAACCCGGCCACGGGAGAGACCATCGCCCGCACGCCGCTCTCCAGCGCCGCCGAGGTGGGGGCCGCCGTTGAAGCTGCTGCCAGGGCGTTTCCTGAATGGCGGCGCACGCCCCCGGAAGATCGCATTCAGTATCTGTTCAAGCTCAAACAACTCATGGAAGAGCACTTTGAGGAGCTCGGACGGATCATCACGGAAGAAAACGGCAAGACCCTGGGCGAAGCCAAAGGCGAGCTGCGCCGCGCCATCGAGAATGTTGAAGTGGCCTGCGGCATCCCCACCATGATGCAGGGCTACAACCTGGAAGATGTGGCCCGCGGAATTGACGAGATCATGATTCGCCAGCCGCTGGGCGTCGTGGCGGCCATCACCCCGTTCAATTTCCCGGGGATGATCCCGTTCTGGTTCCTGCCCTATGCCATTGCCTGCGGAAATACCTTTATCCTGAAGCCCTCCGAGCGGGTCCCGCTTACCATGCGGCGGGCGATGGAGCTGCTGGAGCAGACAGGTCTGCCCAAAGGCGTAGTGAGCCTGGTCAATGGCGGCAAGGATGTGGTCAATGCGCTGATTGATCACCCGCAGGTGCGCGCCATCAGCTTTGTGGGGTCCACTCCCGTCGCCCGGCACGTGTATGCCCGGGGCGGCGAGCACGGCAAGCGCGTGCAGTGCCAGGGCGGGGCCAAGAACCACGTCATCGTGCTGCCGGATGCCGACATGGAAACCGCCACCCAGATCATCAGTGACAGCGCCTTCGGCTGCGCCGGCCAGCGCTGCCTCGCCGTGTCCGTGGCGGTCACCGTGGGCGAGGCGCAGAAGGTGTTTCGCGATTCCATTACAGCCGCCGCGTCCTCACTCAAGGTTGGCAACGGTCTCGACTCCGGCGTGCAGATGGGACCGGTGATCAGCCAGGCCAGTAAAGGGCGAATCGAATCGCTGATTGAGACTGGCGCAAAACAGGGCGGCAAGCTGGTCCTGGACGG
>DATIWA010000640.1:0-4458 GCA_035465515.1 Candidatus Limnocylindrales bacterium
CCGGTCCGTATCAACGCGCCGGTTTTCGGCCTACTCGAATGTAATCAGCACGATCTCCGGACGCGTGCCCACCCGCATGGGCGGCCCCCATGTCCCCGCTCCGTAAGAAGTAAAAACCTGGAGATTGCCCAGCCGCTGAAGCCCATGCACAAACTTCCCCCACACCCGGTTGGCGATGAGGGTGTAAGGAAAAAACTGCCCGCCATGGGTATGTCCGGAAAGCTGCAGGCAGACGCCTGCCTGCTCGGTAATCGGCAACTGCACCGGCGCGTGAAGCAGGAGAATGCTCGGCCGGTCGCGATCAATACCCGCGCGGGAGAGCACCTCGCGATAGACTTCGGGAATGATGGCGTCGCGGTAGTGCACCCCAATCAGTTGCAAGCCCTCGATGTCCAGCTTCTCGTTGTTCAGCACGCGCACTCCGGCGCGCTCCACCGGAGGCAGGTATTCCGCATGGCTGTAGAACTCTTCGTGGTTGCCGCCGATGTAGTACACGCCCAGCGGCGCCGAATACTCAATCCATGGCCTGGCCAGGTTTTCGAAATTGGCGGCCGTGCCGTCATACAGGTCCCCGGCCAGAAACACGATGTCCGGCTGAAGCGCTTTCAGTTTCGCCACCACCCGCCGAATGAATTGTCCATTACGCACGTGACCCAGGTGCAGATCGCTTACCAGCGCGGCCACGCGGCCACGCCACTGCTCCGGCAGGTTGGGCAGCCGGACCTTGATCCGCGTCGTCCGCAGCAGGGAAGCATTCAGTATCCCGTAGGCCGAAATCAGGATTGCCGCGCCAAACACCGCCTCCGCGATATGCACGGGCGCCCAGTTCAGGTGCGCCAGCAGAGAAAAACCGTACACCACCCAGCAAAGAACGGAAGCCCAGAGGAGATAACTGGAAATACCCAGCCACACCGCCGCGAGCACATAAAACACCCGCACCACGGCATTGTGCGAATACCATCCTCGCAGCGAGGCCAGCACAAAAGTGACCGAGAGTGCGCCCAGCGCGAGCTTCACGGCGCCGGAAGAGGCCGCCGGGCCCAGAAAACTGGCCCAGGTGACGTAGAGAAATATGTGTCCCAGGAAAATGATTCCCTGAACAACGCTGATAAAGACAAAGAGCCTGCTGCGCAACCTGGTTGAATTCCTCGCTGGTTTTTAGATGCCTGGAACGGTCGGGGCCTGATCGAGCGTATCATGCCGCCATCCGCGCGGACGCCGCCCCCGGTGGTGGCGGACGCCTGCTTAGATGCGAGATAGAGCGCCATGTTCGCGACTTCCTCGCTGGAAGCAAAGCTGCGAATAAGCTATGCCGGCCCCATCGCGCGAAGGAAATCTTTCTCATCTCCTTTGCACTATCTCGCAGAACTAAAACAAGATGCCGGGGACGCGCCTCGGGATTCAGAATCGCGGACACGAGTTACTCGATGAACATGCAATCGCCATAAGAGAAGAAACGATATCGCTCCTGGACCGCGTGTTCATACGCCCGCAGTATGTTTTCTCGTCCCGCAAACGCCGATACCAGCATCAACAGCGTGGATTTGGGCAGGTGAAAATTGGTGAGCAGCGCGCCGATTACGCGGAATTCGAACCCCGGATAGATGAAGATATCGGCTTCACCCCGGCCGACGGCCACTCTCCCGTTGTTCTGCGCCGCCGCAAACTCCAGGGTCCGCACTGTGGTGGTGCCAACGGCCACGATGCGTCGCTTTTCATCCAGCGCGCGGTTGATCTGCCCGGCCACGGCCTCTGAGATGTGGAAGCTTTCGCGATGCATCTTGTGCTCCTCCACCTTCTCTGCGTGCACCGGTTGAAACGTTCCAAGCCCGACGTGCAGCGTGACTTCGGCAATCTCGATTCCGCGTTCCCGTATGCGCGTGAGGATCTCCGGCGTGAAATGCAAACCTGCCGTGGGTGCGGCCACGCTGCCGCGCTCTTCCTGGCGGGAGAACACCGTCTGGTAGCGCTCGCGGTCTTCCCCCCGGTCTCGCCGTCCGATGTACGGCGGCAGGGGCACATGTCCGATCTGTTCAACAACGGCAAAAAAGTCCGGCACGGGCTCGAAGCGCAGCGTGCGCTCGCCAAATTCACCGCGGGCGACGATCTCAGCCTCCAGTTCCGGCCGTCTGCTGCCAGGATCCTCAAAATACAGCTTTTCCCCCACCCCGAGCTTTCGTCCCGGACGGACCAGCGCCTCCCACTCGAGAGGCGCAATCTGTCTTGTAAGCAGTACCTCTACCCGTCCCCTCAGAAACTCTCTTGAAGCGGGATTGCGTGGACTCAGGGGTTGTGCGTGCAGGCCGGAGCGCCGGCCAAACAGCCGCGCCGGGAAGACACGGCTATTGTTGATCGCCAGCAGGTCGCCGGGACGCAAAAGGTCCGGGAATTGCCGGAATAGCCGGTCCTCAAATGCTCCTGTCGCCCGCTGCAAATGCAGCATACGGGAACCGCTGCGGTCGGGCAGCGGCTCCTGCGCAATCAACTCTTCCGGCAGTGGAAAGTCAAACTCGGAAACCAGCACTATTCCGGATTATATTTTGTGCCGCTCTTGCCAGGCCCCGCGCCGCCTGCGGCATGCAGCTAGATGGCCTTGCGGCTGGGCATTCCTTTGCGTCCGGAGACTTGCTCCAGTGAGGCATGCGGTTCAAGGTCCAGCCTGTAATCTTTGACCCCGCGAACATGGCCGAGGCGGTGGGTGATTTTCTCCACTTCGCTGTCCAGAACCGGCCCGCAGACGCTCACGCATCCGTCCATCGCTTCAACCTGCAGCAGCCCGGAATGGGAGACAACATGCCCCAATTGCGCCCGCACCCGGTCCACAAGCTGGTCATCAGAAATTTCACGGCCCCGGTCGCGGATCCTGGCGCGTAACTCCGCCAACGATCCTGCCACCCGGTTTGTCAGGTCACGGCCGTGTTTGTTAAGCCCGTGGCTCACCCTGTGTCCCAAATGGATCAATTTGTCCCGCGCCTGGGCGCGCCGTTTGGCCCCGCGGTGCTGGTCAAACACATACATGAGTGCGGCGCCAACCGCCATTCCGCCGAGCAGCGTCAGGGCATGCTCCCATTTTTCGCGTGTGCGCATAACCGTCTCCCGAATTTAAGACTCGTAAGATTGGATTTGTCTCGGGAAAAGGAGGAGGCCCGGCGCGGTTTGTTTCCTGTGGAGAAAGATTAAAAAATTAAAGGCGGCCGTTGAGGCCGCCCCTTCAGAACTACTTCCTAATCTTTACAGCAACTGCACGTTTTCTGCCTGCCAGCCTTTGGGACCTTTGACGACGTTGAATTGCACTGGTTGGCCTTCCTTCAGGCTACGGAAGCCATTCGCCTGAATCGCAGAGAAATGAACGAAAACGTCCTCGCCGTTCTCGCGGCAAATAAAGCCATAACCTTTCGCGTCATTGAACCACTTAACTGTTCCTTGTTCCATTGTGTTACACGCATTCCTTGTATCTGAAATTTGCGCTTTTCAAGGGTAGTGCAGGCAGGTTGCTGGGGTGCAGTGCCTCTGTACAACACTTAGAAACAACGCAGGCACATTATACCTAGAGCGATCCAGAGTTGTCTTTAGGAATCAGCCTCTTTCCGCCATCCTTATGGGGCCCCGGTTGTGATACCTTTAACCGAGCCAAATGATTGTAGGCACAGGAGTTGACATCACTGAAGTGGGCAGGATCAAGGCCGCCGTGGAGCGCTTTGGGGAGCGTTTTTTGGCCCGTGTCTTCACCCCGGAGGAGGTCCGCTACTGCACCGCTAGGCCCAATTCCGCCGAGCGGCTGGCCGCCCGGTTTGCCGCCAAGGAAGCCGGCATGAAGGCCATTGGCACCGGCCTGCGCTTCGGCGTGACCTGGCAGGACCTGGAAGTTGTCCGCCAACCCGGAGGCCGCCCCACCCTGCGCCTGAGCGGCAAGGCTGCCGAGTTCGCGGCCAGGCTGGGATGCAGACACACCCATCTTTCCCTAACCCACACCGCCAGCGAGGCGATGGCATTTGTCATCCTGGAAGGCTGAGGTTACCCTAACCGCGATGACTCGGCCTGTTCTTTCCCCTGAAACCCAACCCGCTTCCTCCCAGGTCGCTCCCCGCACCGTCATGCTGGCCGTTGCCCTGGTGAGTTTTGCCAGCCTGATGCTGGAACTGGCTCTTACCCGGCTGTTCAGCGTGGTTCTGTTCTACCACTTTGCTTTCTTTGCCATTTCGGTTGCTCTGTTAGGGCTGGGCTCAGGCGGCGTGTTCGCCCATATCAGGCGCCAATGGCTCATTCGGTTTGATCTTGGCGTCTTGGGGACGGCCCTTTGTATCCTGAATTCCATTACCATCCCCGGCGTCGTGTGGGTCGTGCTGCATACCCCGGTTTCTCTTCAGGTGACGGGCGGCAATTTTGCCCGGCTTACGGTCATCTATCTTGTGACGGCAGTGCCGTTCTTTTTCACCGGTCTGCTGTTCTCGGTCCTTT
>DATIWA010000641.1:0-3252 GCA_035465515.1 Candidatus Limnocylindrales bacterium
CGCCACCTCTCGATGGTAGACCGGAGAATGAGCCGATGGCAAAACAGCGGAGGCGCCTCAGAACCGGTTGCCGGGCATTCGCGACCAGGCGCGCACCCGGTCGCGAATCGCTGCTTGTTCACCTCGCGGTGAAGATCTGTACCTCCATCGGCGCCAGCGAGACATCCAGCGCGGCAACTTCGCACGGAATCGCTCCGCCGTCAGGCTGATACACGTTGCCCTGTACAAGTTTCACCGCGACCACCGCATTGCTGCCCTTGTTGCTGTAGGCAATCTGCATGTTCCGCGGTTTGCGGTTGAGGTCGTGGTCCACCAGCACACGGCCGTTGAAGGAGTTCGCGGCGCTTGTGTTGGCCACGACCACCACCTCTTGATCGGTGAGAACGCGTGAAAACGCCAGAATGCCTCCCGCTCCCCGGGAAAACCCGAAGTCCTGGCCATTGCCGGAAACCTGACGAAAATAAAAGCGGCCATAGCGCAGGGCCGGCTCCAGCCTGCGGCACTCCGCCACGTCCTTGAAGGCGCGGTAGAAAGCATTGTCCTCATCGAAGGCGTCTTCCTTGCCCCACAGCGCTTCCCGCACCGATTCCATGGAATCGCGGCCATCCACCGTGCCGTTCAGTCCCTGCTCTGACCCGTAATACAGGCACGGTATTCCTTGCAGGCTGAACAGCAGCGCCGTGGCCATGGTGACCTGTTCCGGCGGCGTGCCTGGCGCGTTGAACCGTTCATTCTGGTCATGGTTCTCGATGAAGGCGACAAAATATTTTCCGGCTTCGCCGTGCGAACTGATCAGGTTCTCTTCCGCTTTCTTGCGGTTGGCGAACACCTGCTGCACGGTTTCCACGCCCGGCGGATTTGGCCCCAGCGCTTTGATCACCTTGGGAAGCTTGTAGAAAAGCGGGAAGTCCAGGGCCGCGTCAATGCCCAGCCCTTCGCCGCCGCCCCGGGTGCGTCCCACAAAGGCGTCAATGACCTTCTCGTCGTCATAAACTTCGGCAAACGTAAAGAAGTTCGCTTTGCCGATGCTCAGCGCGTACTCGCGTATGGCGTTGCCGAAAGTCTTGATCGCCTCCGGCTGCACGTATTTCACTGTGTCAATTCGGAACCCGTCAATGTCGTATTTGGCGATGAGATGTTCGTACGCCCGAATCAGAATGGACAAGACCGGCTTCGCGCCAAACGTTTTCGCCAGTTCATTTTGTCCGGGATCGGATGCGTCGTATTCCACCACCATTTGCCGCAGCAGACCGAAGTCTCCGGGCACGAAGCCCTGCGGGCCGGGAACATCGGAGAGCTTGTCTCCGCGTCTGCGGAAAAACACCGCCTGTTGCAGGTCCTTCGGCCACACCGCATCGTCATGCGACCCGGTCGGCGGCTCGATTTTGTCGCGCCATTCCTGGCGCGCTTTTCCGTTGCCGTCAATCCACTCGATGTGCGGCTCCTGTCCCAGCGGCGCGCTCATGATGGCGGGATCGCTGAACTCGGGGGTCACTCGTCCGCCATATTCGTAATCGAAAACGTGGGCGGCATGGTTCAGCACAATGTCCAGAATCACGTAGATGCCTCTGGCGTGGGCCTCATCCACCAGGGCTTTGAGTTCCTGCTCGGCGGTTTCCAGCGTGCCGTCGGAGCTGAATCGGGCGTCAAGGTTGAGAAAATCCTGCGTGTTGTATCCCGAATAGCTGAAGCCAAAGCCTTCCGTCTCCAGCCTGGGGTTCTTCAGCACGGGAGAAAGCCACAATGCCCGCGCTCCCAGGCGCTCCAGGTATCCCAGCCTTTGCTGGACGCCTTTGAACGTGCCTCCCTGATGCAGGCCGAATTTTTTGTTCCATTCGCCTTGCGGCTTCTTTTGAGGATCGGCGTTGTTGAATCGGTCCACCAGCAGGAAATAGATCCAGCAGTCGCGCCAGTCTGGCGGCGAAGGGAAGGGCGACGCTATGGTTCGGCGTTCGCCGTCAACCATCACGGTTTTCGTTGACGGGTGCTGCGCCTCTGCCTGTTTTTGCTCCAGTGTTCTGATGACGTCTGTTTCAAGAATACTGTCAATCATGGCTTGCCTCCGCACTGTTGCTCCCCAGTGCTTTTTCAAATCAAATGGATGGGTTGCGGATCAACGGGCGTTCTTCAAGGCCATCAGCCCCATGGGCGACTCCGGAATCAATTCGATTGGCGCTGACGCGGCAACCTTGAAGAGTTAAATCACAAGAGTTGGACCAGGTGAGAAACGTGGCCTGAACGCCAGAAGTATTTCTCAACTGGAGCAGACAAGGAAAGTTTCAGTTTTACCTTAAGGCAGCGGAAGGGAAGTGATGGCGGTCACCAGGCTCTTCCGGTTTGGTTTGCCTCAAAGCCGGTCTGAGTTCGCCGTGAGCTCTTCAGCTCACAAGGCCGAGGACTCAAGGCCGATCATACCACCGCTGCCTGAAGGCCGCCGCCCGGGACACAGCGCTTCTCTGGTAGTAGACTGGGTCACTGTGCCAATGATCCGCCAGATCGCGCCCCAGTTCTTTACCATGGATATTCCCGCCACTCTCGACTACTACGAGCATAAGCTGGGCTTCAAATGTTTGAGCACATGGCAGGACCCGCCGGTTTACGCCATCGTTGCGCGCGACCAGCATGCCATTCACTTCCGCTGTGCCCAGCCTCCCACACCCAACCCCGACAAATATGCGGACGAACTTCTCGACGCCTACCTGTTCATCGAAGATGCGGACGCGCTTTATGCCGAGTATGCGGCCCGGGGCGTGGAATTCATCCGCGGACTTGCCAACACGCCATGGCGCTCGCGTGAATTTGTAATCAAGGACTGCGACGGCCGTCTGCTCGCATTCGGCGCAAACTTGTAAAGCGTCCCCGCTGTCCCGCGCAAACGCCGCTCCGCCGCTGCCCCCATTGAATGACCGCGGAATGCCCGCGCTGAAGTCAGCGGCTGTGCCTGTGCGATACTAATGTTGCGAAGCCGCTGGCCCTGGAAACCAGCGCCAGTGAGACACGCGGCTGTCTGGCAAATCCATTGCAGGTAATGCAGGTGAAGAAGTCTTGCGCCGGCAGCCAATGTAAGCGACACAAGCCGGGATGGCGGAACTGGCAGACGCAGCGGACTTAAAATCCGCAGGGCCGAAAGGCTCGTGGGGGTTCGAGTCCCCCTCTCGGCACCATTACTTTCTGTCGCTTCGCTCCAAACCGCCGGCGAGGGTTCACTTCAGTCGGCACTGCGGATGCGCTTGCAGCAGCGGGCTCGGCGCG
>DATIWA010000642.1:0-5915 GCA_035465515.1 Candidatus Limnocylindrales bacterium
GCTCATCTTGAGGGTGCGCAATGGCGAGAGGCGTGTTTCCAGGGCGCTGTCATTGATCTTCTCCGGGTGTAGCTGCTCCTCAAACCACTTATCCAGGCCCATGTCCCGCACACGCTCAACGTCGCCGGGCCGAATACCAAATGTGAATCTGTTAAGGGCATGGACAATCTGCCGGTCCTGGGACATGACGGCGTCATCTGGCGATGGCGTGCTGCGGGGATTTTTTTCTCTGGCGGCGAGGGCCAGGGCGAACGCCAGGAGTACTAGCCCCGGCAGGGCGAGTGCTTTGCGAGTGGCGGGCATGATCGCTCCAGGTAGTCTCTTTTTCAGAGAAGTACTAACCCCGGCTCGCTGAAAAGTTGCCGGCCGTGAAGCTAGGTAATCATGGTCTTGCCGCGATTGGTGCGGTGGTGAAGGTCTGAGACCAGGTGGTCAATGTCCGTGGGCGAAATGTTGCAGGCAACAGCGGGATCCAGGAAAGGTTTGCGCAGGCGTTCACTTTGCGCGGCCCAGGGGCGCGGCGGCGACATGGAGGCCACGGCGTCGCGGCGGAGCTGCACGAGAAGCGCATGCACTGCGTCAGCGTCCAGCTTGGCGGGCGCCAGCCAGCTCAACTGCGCGGCGGCCTCTCCCAGTGACATGCGGCTGCGGTAAGGCCGCTCGCTCAGCATCGCGTCGAAGGTATCAGCCACAGCCACGATCCGCACGGCCATGGAGACCTCTTCATTGCGCAGCCTGTCCGGATATCCAGAACCGTCAGCGCGCTCATGATGGGAACGCACCACCTCAGGGATGTTGGGCCAGGGGAATTGCACCGTTGAGACGATCCGGTGGCCGAGGACCGTGTGGTCGGCCATCTCCTGGAATTCGAGCGGCTCAAGCGCGCCCGCCTTGGTGAAGATGTGCTTGTCCACGGTGACCTTGCCGATATCGTGCAGGTAGCCGGCCGCGCGCATCTCGCTGGTTTCTCCGGCGCTCATGCCGAGGGCTTCGGCAATGCCGGAAGCATAGCGGCCCACGCGCAGGGAATGACCCTGCATTTCCTTTGATTTCACGTCAATGGTGGCGGCGAAGGCGGCCAGCGCGTCGTCCCAGAATGAATGGACAGAGGCGATGAGCTTCAGGTTTTCCGCCGTCCGCTCCTCCAGCGACATCATGAGCTGATGGTTGTGAATGGCCAGCGCTATGAACGGGACCAGGTCGCCGATCTGCTTGAGTGTTTCAGCCGTGTACTCAGCACCGCCTTCGCGTTCACCGAGCAGCAGCGCGCCAATCAGTTTGCCGCGCACCTTGAGCGGGGCCACGCAGCGGAACCACACGCTTGAGATATTGCCGGTGGAACTGAGGAAGAAATCACTGCGTTCGCGCTCCAGCCTTTGCGGGCCGGGCACACTGGTCAGCGCGTGAACGTGTTTGGGCTGTAAGGGGAAGACGGCAGTCTGGGGAAAAACCACGAAGCCCACCGCCGCAATGGAGCTGAGCATGGCGGGCTTTTCCTGGAAGCGGAAGATGGCGCCGGAGGCGGCGCGCACCGCCGCCAGAATAATCTCCAGTGCCGCCCCGGCCGTGTTGGCAAGATCGCGCTCGCCCGCCAGGACGGGGCCCAGTTCCGCCAGGACCTGGGACGCAAGCAAAGGAGGCCTGCTTGTGATAAATGAGTCCGCCAAAACGTTGAGTGGCGCGGCTCCAGAGCAGGGCCAGAGTACCAGCTTTAATCTGGGTTACGAAAGGGCATGTACCGCTGTGGTAAACAACTACGCCGCTCCAATCAACCGTGAAGCGCTGGGGAATGATCTCTGCCAGACGGCGGTCAGCAGCACGAACTGCGGCAGCATGCGGGCCAGGCCGTCCACGGTTTCCTCGATTTCCCGCCACTGCGCCGGATCCAGGTCCTTCAGCAGAGCGCGATGGTCTTTTACCGGCATGCCGTTCAGCAGAGCGCGCGCCCGGCGGTTGATCTCTTCGCGCGTAGCGGTGAAAGAGGCGTCAGCCAGAAGCTTTTTGCTGTCCAGCCAGGCTGATGCAAGGTACCCGGGAAAAGGAGAGAGGGCGCGGAAAAGGCTCAAGACGTTTTTCGAGCCCGTGGTCCTCTTGATGTCTGAATAGATCAGCCAGACGCGCAGTCCGGCTTCACGTTCGTTGGGAATATGCACGCGGACCATCTGGGCAAGGGCGGAGACCTGCCGGGAGTGCGTCACGCGCCCTTTCTGGCCGCCGGAATACCCGCGCTGCATGATGCGGGTGAAGAGCGCCATCTCAGCGGTGGCGCGGGCGAACAATCCCACGATTCCGCCGATCACGCGAATGTCTGCATTGGAGAATTTCTCCGACGCAAGCACCTGCGGCTGGTCTGAAAACTTCCAGCCGCCGCTCACCGCGGCTGAATGCGTAATCTCCTGAAAGGCCTGCGCCGCGGATTGGAACTCAATTGACCCAGCCAGCGGTCCCAGGTCTTTCCACATCGCCTTGAGGTACGCGGGGGCCGCCGAGACCAGTTTGAAAACCGTAGGCACAAACGGCAAGTCAAAGCCGTTGCGGATATCACAATAAATCCGCCGCACGTCGGGCGGGACTTCGTCCTCTTCGTAGGCACGGGTAAACGCCATGGCAGGCTGCCTCTCCCATGTTTGACGTAGAGGCCAGCTACTCAGTTGTACGGAATTGCTAATTGCTCCCGGCGCGGACGACGGAGAGACAAGGGGTCGGGGCCCCCGGGCGCGACAGGACCGCAGCGCGCACAGGCCCCTGGACTTCGCGGACCCCCTCAGGCGCGGTTGAAGTTTTCTCTTTCCTGCTCGTCCTCCGCGCCGTGACGGCGCAGAATATTGGGGAGGTTCTGGGAAAACGCCGAGCGAGGCATGACGACGTCGCAGCCGGCTTCCTGGGCCTTGACCTTGAGGTCACCCTGCACATGCGACACGAAACCCACGATCGAGGTTGGTTTCTTGAATTTCGAGCGGAGTTTGGAAATCATCGCCACCGGCTTGATGCTGTTGCTGTTCAGATCCACAACGATCAGTGACGGCTTGTCCTCCGGGTTTTCGCCCGCCTTTTCCGCAATTTCCTTCTCTGTCTTGACGAATTCGACCTTGACGTTCAGCTTGCGCGACACTTCCTGGATTTTAGCCAGGAAGAATAGGTCGTCCACGAAGGCAAAAATACGGGTCGGCGCGTCTTCACGCTGGCGCAGGGGCTCCATGTTGGCTGTGGGCGCCGCGCCATTACGGAACCGGTCACCCTGGCCCCCGCCGCCGTTCTGGTTGCGGTAACTGTGGTCCATGGGACCTACAAAGGCGGAACTCCGCCGCCCGCGGTTGCGGTTGCGGCCACTGCCGCCCCCTCCGCCCTGGCGGTTCTGGCCCTGATTCTGATTGTTTTGCGCGTGCCCGCCGAAATTGCGTTTGCGGCGCCGCTTCCGGTTTCCCGGATTGTGCGGCTGGTTTGGTGCTTCATTCATTCGGTTTTACCCTGTGAGTCCTGGTGTACCGCCGGGCTTGGCTACGTGGAAACCTGTGGTAACCCAGCAGGTTTGGTTGGACTTCAGTCCCGGCTGTTTTTCTTCGTGAAATCTTCGTTTTCTGTCAGCGCATTAGCGCGAGCCAGCCGCACCGGAACGGGCGGCAACCTGAAGACTCCGCGATGTTATCACGAACGAACACTTCCAACCTCAAAAAATCACACATTCCCGAGTAAGCCAAGCTTTCAGGCTGCTAATTCACCTGGTCTGGAGAATGGTGGGCGCTATAGGATTCGAACCTATGACTTCCACCGTGTGAAGATGGCACTCTACCGCTGAGTTAAGCGCCCACTGTTCGTTCGTACTTTCAGTGGGTAATTCGATTTTACCAGAAACGCCCGCGAGCCGGGGTTTGGGCCCTGTGGGAAAACCCTCCGCCGGTCAACAGAACCGGGCGGCAGGAAACAGGGGATACACAGAAATCTGCGGATAGACTAAACTTTCTGCGGGGGTCTGGTTCCTCTCTGAAACCCAGCAACTTTTTGGTTTTACACGGGTTAAAAGGGTTGTGAGCAGCGTGGCCTTAAAACCGGGGTTGTTGATGCCCACAGCTATCAGCGGGGCGCGGAGTACGGCGGAGATGGCGGCAGGCCAGGCGTTTTACGAGTCGCTGACCGATGCAGAGGTGATGCTCCGGGTCGGCAGCGATGACAATGCGGCGTATGACTATCTGGTCCACAAGTTTCACCGGCCCATGATCGCTTTCATGTACCGCATGTGCCGCAATCAGGCGCTGGCCGAGGAGCTTGCGCAGGAAGTCTTTCTGCGAGTGTATCGCTCCCGCAAAAGCTATGCCGCAGAGGCGAAATTCACCACCTGGCTCTACCGTATTGCCACCAACCTGGCCGTGAACAACGCGCGCGACCACAAGGTCGAGCGCAGCGGCAAGGTGGTCAGTCTGGACGAACCGGACGAGGACACGGGAACGACCCTGGATGTCGCCGACAACACACTGAACGCCGAGCAGCAGATCCTGCGCCAGGAACGGCTGACGGCCATCAAGAAGCAGGTGCTCGCGTTGCCGGAAAAGCAGCGCGCCGCCGTGCTGATGCATAAATACCAGGGAATGGATTACCGCGAGATCGCCGCGGTCTTGAAACTAAGCGAATCAGCCACTAAGTCTCTGCTCTTCCGCGCTTATGAGGCGCTGCGGGAGCGGTTGAAGGAATTTGTATGAATTGCAATGATGTTCGGGAAAACCTGATGGATGTTCTGGCCGGGAATCAGGCCTCCCCGGAGATGATGGCCCATCTCCGCCAGTGCGGCGCCTGTGCGCAGGAAATAGATTCCATGCGCAAAACGATGGCCCTGCTGGATGAATGGCAGGCGCCGGAGCCTTCGCCCTACTTTCTGACCCGCCTGAAGGCGCACGTGAGGGAAGAAGCGCAAAAGTCGCCGGCAAAGGCCGGCCTTCTGGCCTGGGTGCGGAAACCAGCACTTGCCGGGGGGCTGGCAGCTGTTTTGATCGTGGGTGGAGCGCTGTACCGCATCGCCATTCAGACGCCGCCGCAGCCTCCTCCGGGAACGGCGGTTTCCGACGTGGAAGCCCTGGACAAGAACGCCGATCTTTACGTGAATACTGATTTAATCGATGAAATGAGCGGTGCTCCATCGGACGACGTTGTTGAACCATAAATCCGGGTCCTTGGGGGAGAGGAATCTGTGATTGGGGTCGGGAAAAACACAGTGTTGTCGCTGGCCTGCGTCGCGGGGCTGCTGGGCTGCGCAAAGGGCCGGGCTGCGATGGCCGGCGGCCACCTTCTCGGTGTGCAAAGCCAGCCGAACGCCGCAAAAGACCACGGTCCCGCCCCGAAAGGTCAAAATCATCCACACCCCAAGCGCAGGATGGGTGACTGGCTGCGCGAACACAAAGATCTTCCACTCGACCAGCAGGAAAAGCTGCTGGAAAATGATCCCAACTTCAAAAAGCTTTCCGCTGACCGCCAGGCTGCGCTGAAAGAACGGCTGCGCAAGTTCAACAGCCTGTCACCGGAGCAGCGTGAGCGCGCCTTGCAGCGCATGGAGTTCATGAGCAGGCTCACGCAGGACCAGCGGAAGGAACTGCGGGACGCCAGCCGGAAGATGCAGACTTTGCCGCCGGAGCGCAGAATATTGATCCACAAAGAGCTGCGTCATTTGCGTGAAATGGATCCGCACCAGCGCGCCCAAACCCTGCAGTCCGATCAGTTCCGAAGCACGTTTTCTCCGCAAGAGCAGTCAATCCTGCAGCAGCTTTCTTCTATGACCCCTCCGGGCCAGAGCAGGGGACCCGCCACCCCGCAACCAAAATAACGGCCCAGAGTTGCATCGCCTTGAGCTGACGGCTCCTGGTGCAAAAAAAATCGCACAAAAAAAGGCGGCCGGAGCGTTTCCGGCCACCCGAGAATATTACGGTCTG
>DATIWA010000643.1:0-4571 GCA_035465515.1 Candidatus Limnocylindrales bacterium
CTGGAGCATTCTCCAGGTATTTCTTCAGGGATTCGATCGTGCCGGGCGGAACCACGTATTTTCCATGTTCAACATGGCCCTTGCCAAACAGAATAGAGCCCTTGATGTAATACGCGTCTGCCATGTTCGGATCGGACGAGATGGTTTGTTCGCACGCTGCCAAGGCTTCTTGTTCACGCTTCAGGTTATAGTAGGTGGCGCACAGGTTGAAATACGGCGTGGCCGGATACAACGACAGGCTTGCCGCCCTTGTGAACGCGGCAATTGCGCCGTCATATTGTTTTAACTGTACCAGTAGATTCCCTTCAGAATTAAGCATCTGGCCAAGGCCGGTCTTTGCGGGTCCGGCATCAGGCCTTTCTTCCAGAGTCTCCTGCGCTGTCGCTATGCCTTTTTCATAAGTCTTAAGAGCATCTTTTGGTCTGTTTGCCGACGTGAAAAGCCCGCCCAGCACTTGATAGGGGCCCCACTGTGTCGGACCGTCCGCTATGGCCCTTGTGCATGCTTCAATCGCGGCGTCAGTCTTGCCATAATTGGTCAGCAGGTTGCACGCTCTATAGTGGGCCATGAAGGGGTGCGGGTAAACCGAGGCCGCTTTCTCATAAAGAGCTGCAGCCTCGTCGACTTTTTCCATCCGGCTGTAACAGTCGGCTTCCGCCAGCAGCAGCCCTCCAATGCTCGTAAGGGCGCGATCGGAATCTGAGGGGTTCGCCAAGATCTTTTTCGCTACCTCCACTCCTTTGGCGAAACTCTGCGCCGCTTCCTGGTACTGCATCTGGTTCGATTGAAGGGTGCCCAGGTTCTGGTAAAACTCCCATCGATTGGGGTCCAGGGCAATCAATCGTTGTACCAGAGGGATCGCGTTGGTCCAGTCCTGGATTGCGATTGCCGTCTGATATTGCGCGATCAGGCGATTGATCTTGGAGGCGTGGGCGTTCTCCTGCCGGATTAACTCAAGCTGCTCTTTTGTTTTCTTGCCTGCCGCCAGATTGGTTTCATTTCCCGGAACAACCGGGCCGCGGATCATGGATGATAAGTCCACATTCAGAACATTCTGGGAGTTGGGGTCACTGCTGTCACCGACGGTTTTCCTGCCGGAATAAACATGGCTGCCGTCCGGGCCGCTAATCTCAACCTGGTAGATGCCGTAGTCCACGCCGGACAGGGTGAAAACGCCCTTCTTGTCAGTCTTGACCTGGTAGACGCGGCCAGTCCCCTCGACCATTTCGGGCGATTCAGACATCATCCCGTGGTCCAGTTGGTAATTTCTATGGACGATGCCGATATTCGTATAGGTAACGAGGGCGCCAGCCAGCGGATTACCTTCCCGGTCCAGGATCTGCCCGGAAGCAGTCGCCAAATAGGTTTGGATGGGCAACAACAGGACTGAAATAACCAGCCAGCAAACCTGCATAGGCCTTCTCCGTTGATCCTTATACATCCCGAGCGGGTCAGACGCAATATTTGACAGCTCTGCCGCCGAATCGTTTCTTGTAGACACCGGAGGCAGAGGGATGTTCCGCATCAAAGGCGCGCGCAGAAAATAAATTGGCCGCCCCTCAGGGCGGCCGTCATACAAATCAGGAACAATTACGGTTTCTTTGGTGTCGGGGCGGGGTGGTGCGCTGGCTTCGGCGCCGATGTTGTCGCAGCCGGTTTGGCCGCGGGCGCTGCGCTGGGGTTCGCCGCATTATAGGCGTCCACCAGTTCCTTGGTGATATTGGTGGTCTGGCTCGCCCAGAGGACAGGCGTCTGCGGATTGGAAACGTCCAGCACGACGGCGTAGCCGTGGGCCTTGGCGTAAGTCTCAAGGACCTTCAGCATCTTCTGCCCAATGCGGTTGACCACTTCCTGCTCGGCCTGCTGGAATTCCGACTGCGCGTCTTCATAGCTGCGCTGCAGAGTTTTCTGCTTTGTTTCAATGACCTTGGCCTTGTTGCTCCGCTCATCTTCACTGAGCTTGTCGCTCTGCGCCTGGAATTGCTTCTTGAGGTTTTCCACCTCATCATTCAGGTTCTTCAATTCGGCCTGTTTGGGGCTGAACTTCTGCTGGAGGGCATCGAATTCCTTTTTGCCTTCGTTGGTGGCAATGATCGCGTCCTGAATGCTGATGATTCCGATCTTGGTCGGCGCCGGACCGGCGGCCGGGGCGGCGGCGGCCTGGGCAAAAGCCGTGGTGGAGAGAAGGGAACTCAGCCCCAGGCTGAGGCTAAGAACCAGGACATGCATCTTTGACGTACCGGACATTGGTTTAAGTTACTCCTTGAATCTCTTGGTTGACATCGATTTTTTGGATCAGACTGTCTGCTTCTACTCCGGAACCGCACGCAACAACGTGCCTCGCGGCTGACCGCGTCATGAATGCTGGAAATCCGCAGAAGGGTCGGTTGCGATGATTATAGGTTGCGGTTTCGGCAGCGTCAAACAAGCTTTCTCCTTAGAACGTGGTGCTAATGGTGAACCGGAAAGTCTTCCTCGGTTCCTGCAGACGGAAATTCGGCGCGAGGCTGGCGACCGCCTGCTGGAACGTGAAATCACCCGCGGCCCCGGCCGGGAACATGGACCGGTTGATCGGGCTCGGCGAGGTCACCAGTGTGTCCAGCCGCAGGGGATTGTACGCGTAGTAAATCTGGAACGGCTGCTGCACCACGGGGAGCATCACCTGGAGCGAAAGTCCGGTGGAAAGACGCGGCACATAGTTGGTGCCCGGCACGGGTTTCAGGTCGCGGCTGAAATTCAAGGGCGATCCGCCGACGCACTGGAAGTTTGCGCCGATTCCCGGACATCCGAAAACCGTGTTGTTGAGCTGCGTAACAGCGTCGGGCGCGATCTGCAACTGCGAGCCCAGGCTTACAAAATCCATGCCGAAATCGGCAAACGGCGCCAGAACAACCGGTCCCACGATCTTGATGCGGTATTCGGCGTTGGCCACCAGGGAGGTGTCGCCGCCCGGCAACGTGATGTTGTTGACCGGAATCGGAATCTGCACGTTGCCGCGCAAGCGGTTGGTGGGATCGACCGGGACACCGCTGCCGTCAGGGTTGGTCAGCGTGATGTTCTGGACGGTGCTGACAAAAACGTAGGGCGAGACGGTGCGGATATCAAACCCGCGCAGGTCGCTTTCGCCGCCCATGTAGAAACGCTGATACGGCGGCGCTTCGGTTCCGCCCCACCCTCCAATAAAGCTGCCCTGGAGCCGGATACCCAGAGTGTTCTGATGGAATAGCGGCTTCCACTGCGTATAAGAAACAATCGGGCGGTAAAACTTTACGTTCCCGCCCAGGCCGGCCACTTCAGTGGAGGCGAAAAAGCTCTTGCCCTTGTGGGGACGAATGGGACTGTCTATGGTGCTGAAGCCGAACGAAGGCGTGACCGAACTTGTGATGATCCCCTGCAACGCATTGGGTCCGGAGATGTTCCGGAAATTCAGGGTCTGGAAGAGGTTGCGAGACGCGTCACTGAACGTGTTGATGGTGGTGTTGTCCAGCGAGTAGGTGATTCCCACGCTCTTGAAGGAGCGCCCCAGCGCGTAACGCAGAGAGCCGGTGAGGCCGGTGCTGGACTGGTTGTAATTCAGCAGCTGGTTGAGCACGGAAGAGGGGAGGTTAAGCTGCTGTCCGGCAAGGATGGAGGCCTGCCGCGCCTGGTTGAAATCAAAGCGGCGGCTGTACACCGTAAAGCCAAGCTGCAGCGGCCGGTCGAACACATACGGTTCGGTGAAGCCGAACAGCAGCACGCGCGAAAGGCTGCCTACGCTGGCCTGCACGGAAAGGGTTTCGCCCAGGCCGAGGAAATTATTCGTCTCGTAATTGAGACCGATGAACGAGCCTTCCAGTCCGCTCACGCCCCCGGTCAGGCCGATTGCGTTCTTGCCCTTTTCCTTCACTTTTACCAGCAGGTCTACCGTGCCGTTCTGCTCATCCAGCTTGCGCTCCGTGTCGTCTTCCGGCTTGAGGGCTTCAAAATAGTTGAGCTGGTTCAGGCGCAACACGCTCAGGTCCCAGAGCTGGCTGTTGAAGATCTGGCCTTCCTGCACCAGGAGTTCGCGGCGGATCACGCGGTCGCGGGTGGTGGTGTTGCCCTGGAATTCGATGCGCCGAACGTAGAACGGCTTGCCTTCATCCACGTCAATGTTCAGCGTCACCAGCTTCTTGGCGTCGTCGATGTCAGTGCTGGGCACGGCGGTGAAGTTGATATATCCGTACTGGCCGTACGCCTTGCGCATGTTCTCGATGCCCTTGCCCACCAGATGGGTGTCGAAGGTAGCGCCGTCCTTGATCGGGAAAAGCCCGCGCAGGAAGGCCGGGCTCAGGAAGGCCTTGTTGCCCTTGAAAGTAATGGCTTTCAGCCGGTACTTGGCGCCTTCTTCCAGCGGGATGGTGATGTCCATCACCTTGGCCGGACGCTTCTGGAACGGCGGAATGTGGAATCCGCCTTCAATGGTGCGCAACTGCGTTTTGGGGTCTTCCACCACTGCTTTGAAATAACCTTCGTGCTGCAAAGCGTCGCGCACGCGGTCGGCGTCCTCTTCCAGCTTGGAGGCGTCAAACGTCCTGGCAAAAACGCCTTCC
>DATIWA010000644.1:0-2435 GCA_035465515.1 Candidatus Limnocylindrales bacterium
CGCCAGTTCCTCCCAAGCCACGCTCATCCGGCCCGCATTCTCCGGCGTTGCGATCAGTGAAGCGCAGGCGCTCGCAACCAGCGGCGCGAGGGCGCGCAAGGGCGGCAGACGCAGATTCTTGAAACCCGCCTGAGCGCCTCGGCGTCCGGCATCAGCCGCAATGCGTTCGAAATAGTCCGGAGCGTACCAGAATGAGAGGCAGCGGTCGCCGGCGCCGTGCTCATGTCCGCACTCAAAGCACTGGCCTGCGCTGCCGAGCAGCAGAGATCCGGGCATCATCAATTCGCGCGCCGTTCTGGAGCCGGCGGCGCCGCGGTACTGAAAAGTGCCCGCCGTGACAATCGCAATCGAGACCCCGGAGTGGCGCTCTTCAAAAGGACGGTCCTGCGGTCCGCATGTGCAGATTACGTCAGAGACGGTCCAGCCCTTCCCGCGGGCCAGCAAGCGGGAAGTCGTGCGCCCGGGCGCGCCATTCTCTGTGCGCTGCGCCAGAGCCTGTTGCAATTCGACCGCAATTTTTGCCAAGAATCGCCCCCCAGCCTTCCCGTAAAACAGTTTCAGCATACCGGTGGGCCCGACGATTTGGTTCGCAGCCGCGCCCCTTCCGGTTCTGCCCTAAACGCATCTTTTGATGAATGTGCGAGGTCCTGCGATGAAAACAATTGAAGTTGAACAAACGGCCGGTTTTGCAACGGCCCTGGCGGCTCCGGGCCGCTCACCGGAAATCCCGGAGGAGGCAGACGCATACGGCTGGCTGATGGGAAGCTGGGAGCTCGACGTCCGCCATTACATGGTTGACGTCAGCTCCCGCGGCCTTAAAGGCGAGGTCCACTTTTCATGGGCGCTGGAAGGCCGCGCGGTGCAGGACGTGTGGATCATGCCCCGCCGTTCCGACCGTAACGCCACTCTGGACAAATCATGCAACATGTATGGCACAACGCTGCGCGTGTGGGACGCCGGAATTCAGGCCTGGCGCGTGACGTGGATCAATGGCGCAAGCGGCCGCCGCGACGAACTGATTGGGCGCTGGAGCGGCAGGGAGATCATGCAGATCGGCACCCATGCTGACGGCACACCGATCCGCTGGATCTTCAGCGAGATCACGCCGGATTCCTTCCGCTGGACCGGAGAGGCACTGCAACCGGATGGAAAGACCTGGAAGCTTGAAGGCGAGTTCTCAGCAAAGCGGCTCCGCTGAACAGCAGGCCGGCGGCAGCCATACACGATCACGGCAATTTGACAACAACTTGACAGCCAGCAAAGGAACAGCAATGAAAAACGATCATGGTCTTCGCGAGCATCTGCTCTATCTGCTCAAGGGTGACGGAGCGCATCTGGAGTTCGACGCGGCGGTAAAAGACATACCGGCCAATATTCGCGCGCAGAGGCCGTCCGGCGCCGCCCATTCTCCCTGGGAGGTGCTGGAGCACCTGCGGATCACCCAGAGGGACGTGCTGGACTCCATCCGCAATCCCAACCATGCGTCCCCGGACTTTCCCGCCGGATATTGGCCCGGAGCACCGGCTCCGCCTGACAGCAAAGCCTGGAGCGCGAGCGCAGACGCCTTCCGAGCTGACCTGGGCGCCCTGGTCGGCATGGCCGCGGACGGCTCCACCGATCTGTTGGCGCCGTTGCCACAAGGTGACGGCCAGACAATTTTGCGGAAGCTGCTGATGCTGGCGGACCACAACTCGTATCACGTTGGGCAGCTGGTGCTTCTGCGGCGTCTCCTGGGGGCCTGGCAGTAGGCAGGCGCCGCTGCCTGGCGCGGCTTCATTTCAGGCGGGGCAGTTTTGGGAGCTTCCATTTTCTCTTCAGCTTCCTGTACTCAGGAGCGGGAAGCTGCACCAGCAAGGGATGCCGAGCCGGGTCCAGCCAGCTGATCAAGGGCTCCAGTTGGGCCTGGGGCATGGCGGTGCAGCCAACCGTCGGCTGACCCGGGCCCCGCCATATATGCATGAAGATGCAGGACCCGGCGCCGGCATGCGGCGGGTTCGAATTGTGCTCCACCAGCACGCCCCAGCGATACAGCTCATCCTGACGGAGCATGTGTTCCGAACTGTTCCAGTCGGGCGAAACGGAACCCCGATCCACCACCCGGTTGTAGAACTTTGAACCGGAGTCATCCACGCACTCGACTGAACTTGTCAGCGGCACATACGGCATCTTCCATCCCTGCCGGGCCTGCGGGGCATATCCAAATGTTTTGCTGAGAACAAAAACACCGGCGGGCGCCCTGCCGTCTCCTTCTTTCTTTAGCGGGTCGTCCGGCAACCGCAGCGAGTCCACATTCACAACACCCAGACCCCAGCCCAGTCCGTTCTTCCCTAAAACCACAGGCACCCGCGCTCCAACGGGCTTCCATTTTGCGCGAGGCGTGCCGCGCTCAAAGCGCTGCAAGGTCCCCTGTATGGCATTCCAGTCTGAACTGGTGA
>DATIWA010000645.1:0-7123 GCA_035465515.1 Candidatus Limnocylindrales bacterium
TTTTGAGAAGACAGCACAGCGGGCCGGGCCAACTGTAGCGAAGCGACTTTATATAGGAGTACTTGCAGCGAGGCCGGCTTGCGCGCCGAGCTGCATGTTCCAGGCGCAAACGGAATTATGGCCGAAGCCAGACTGCGTGGCGGTTTGGAGCGAAGCGAGTTTATATAGTAGCGCATGCAGCGAGGCCGGCTTGCGCGCCGAGCTGCCTGTTCCAAGTGCAGACGGATTAAGGCCGAAGCCAGACTGCGTGGCGGTTTGGAGCGAAGCGACAAAAATTAAGGAGCAGTAATGGCAATCTATTTACCCGGCACGGCAGAAGAGGCTGATGTAGTCCTGGACGAATTAACGCCCAGGCAAATTGTTGCCGAGCTCGACAAATATGTTGTAGGCCAGCATGAGGCCAAGCGCGCCGTAGCCATTGCCTTGCGCAATCGCATGCGCCGCCAGAAGCTTCCGCCCGATCTGGCGGAAGAGATCATGCCCAAAAACATCATCATGATTGGACCGACCGGAGTGGGTAAGACGGAGATTGCGCGCCGTCTGGCCCGCCTGGCTGATTCGCCGTTTCTCAAGGTCGAAGCTTCCAAGTTCACTGAGGTCGGCTATGTAGGCCGCGACGTTGAATCCATGGTTCGCGACCTGGTGGAGATCGCAATTGACATGATCCGGGAGGAGCGGCTGGAAGAAATTGCCGAGAAGGCCGAGGAGAGCGCGGAAAACAAGCTGCTCGATTTGCTGCTCCCCGGAATCACAGCGCCGCCATCCTCCACCGCCGGTTTTGCCTTGGCCGCGGAAGACGGCGATTCGGCCTCCCGGACGCGGGAAAAGCTGCGCCAGCAATTGCGCGAAGGCGTGCTCGATGAGCGTACGGTGGAACTGGAAGTGCGCGAGCGCTCGATGCCGGCGTTCGAGATCATCTCCAATCAGGGCGTGGAGGAAATGGACATCAACATCAAGGACATGCTGCCCAACATTTTCGGCCAGCGCACCAAGAAGCGGAAAATGAAGGTCAGCGAGGCCTTTGAGTACCTGATCCAGGAAGAAGAGTCAAAACTGATTGATATGGACCAGGTGACGCGTACTGCAGTGGAGCGCGTGGAGCAGTCCGGCATCATCTTCCTGGATGAAATTGACAAGATCGCAGGCCGCGAGAGCGGCCACGGGCCTGACGTTTCGCGCGAAGGCGTCCAGCGCGACATTCTGCCCATCGTGGAAGGCACCACGGTCAACACGCGCTATGGCATGGTGCGGACGGACCATATTCTGTTCATTGCGGCGGGAGCGTTCCACGTTTCCAAGCCGAGCGACCTGATCCCCGAATTGCAGGGCCGCTTCCCCATCCGGGTGGAATTGAAGTCACTGACCATGACCGACTTCATTGCCATTTTGACCGAGCCCAAGTCGTCTCTGGTCAAGCAATACACGGCGTTGCTGGAAACGGAAGGCCTGAAGCTGGAGTTCACCCGTGAGGCCCTGGATGAAGTTGCCGCCTTCGCGTTCCGGGTGAATGAATCCACCGAAAACATCGGGGCGCGGCGCCTGCACACCATCATGGAGCGCGTGCTGGACGAGATCAGTTTTAACGCGCCCGAAATCACGGAAAAAACCGTGACCGTGGACGCCGACTATGTGCGCAAGATGCTGGCCGACATCGTAAAGGACCAGGACCTTTCACGCTATATCCTGTAACGCCAGAAATCGGGCCGCGAGCACGTGGTTCGCGGCCCATCTAATTTGCCCTTCGGCTTGCGCCATCATCCGGCAGAAGTTACTCTTCTCCCTTCATGCGAATTCCCGCCCTGTTCCTGCTTTTGTTTCTGGATCTTGTTTGCGGCTGCGGCGTGCCCGGCGCTCCCCAGGCTCCCACGCTCGGCATTCCCAATCCTGCGGGTAATCTGCAAGCGGTGCGCAAAGGCCCCGTGGTCTCGGTTTCCTGGGATGTTCCGACGGAGACCACCGACGGAGAGCTGATCCGCAAACCCGGCAGGATGGTGGTTTCGCGGAGCGCCGCGCCCGGCAGCGAATTCCGGAACATCAGGGAAATCACGCTGCCGCCCGCCCTGCAGGACACGCGGCCCACCCGGGCTTCAATGACCGATGATATTTCTACCCTGCTGGAAGACCCCGCCACCGGAGATTTCATTTCATACCATGTGGTGACCATCAGCAGCGCCGGCCGGGCCGGAGGCGCCTCAGACAACGTCAGCGTTCCCGCCGTGATTACCGCCGCGCCACCCCGGGCCGTCAGCCTCGCTCTGGGGCCGCAGGGAGTGACCGTTTCTTTTGAGGTGCCGTGGCCGCAACCAAAGCCGACGCGGCTGGGAGGAGAGATTGTGTACCGGGTGATGCGGAAACAGGACGGGGCCGCGGAGGCTGTAAGCGCCGCCCAGTTACGTCCTGAGAGTGGAGCAACCGTGTTCGTGGATTCCGCAATAGAGTGGGAGAAGACGTATCAATACTGGGTAACGCCCGTAACGCTCTGGCACAGCGCAAGCGTAAGTGGAGAGGTGGAGGGCGAGGATTCGCCCATCGCCTCAATTGTTGCCCATGACACTTTCCCGCCCGCGACTCCTTCGGGATTGCAGGCCGTGTTCTCCGGACTGCCGCAGCGGCCCTTCATTGATCTCACCTGGGCGCCCAACACCGACCAGGATCTGGCCGGGTACAACGTGTATCGCCGCACCGAAGGCGGCGTGCCAGCAAAGCTGAACACTGGTCTGCTAAAGACACCCGCATTTCATGACGGTTCCGTGGAGGCGGGAGTGAAGTACATTTACTCGGTTGCCGCGGTTGACGTACGGGGCAACGAAAGCTCGCGGTCGGAAGAGGCATCGGAGCTTGTCCCAAAAGACTAGCGTGGCAGAAGCAGGCGGCGCGCCTTCATGAAACTTCTCTTGGGATGGTTCTTGTTACCATAGGATCTTTTGCGACATTCGGATCGGACAAAAGCTCATGAGATATTGCCGGTTTTCAGCGCCCGACGGCCCGCGGTTCGGGTTCATCAAAACAGTTAACGGCGTAGACCACATCACGCACGCTGCGCCCGCGGCTGAGGTTCCTGACGTACTCAGCGCCGCTGAGATTTCAGCCAGGCCTCTGGACTCCGTTTCGCTTCTGGCCCCCACCGTGCCTTCGAAGATCATTTGCGTGGGCCGCAATTACAGCGAACACGCAAAGGAGCTGGGACATGATTTGCCCGTGGAGCCGCTCATATTCCTGAAGCCCCCGACCTCGGTGATCGGCCCCGGGGAAAAGATCGTTCGGCCGCGGCATCTTTCCCAGCGTGTGGACTACGAAGGCGAACTTGCCGTCGTCATCGGACGCCGCTGCAAAGGTCTCACACAGAGCGAGGATGTACGTCCTTACATTCTGGGCTACACCTGCGCGAACGACGTCACTGCCCGCGATCTTCAGACCAGGGATGGCCAGTGGACCCGCGCCAAGGGTTTTGACACTTTTTGCCCTATTGGCCCCGTGGTGACGGACGAGATTGATCCCTGGGCCGGCGTCCGGCTGGAAACCCGCGTGAATGGGCAGGTAAAGCAATCGGAAAGCACCACCCTGTTTATTTTTCCGCTCGACGTTGTCATCCGCTTTGCTTCCCAGGTGATGACTCTTTTGCCCGGCGACCTGATCCTTACCGGCACTCCCGCCGGGATCGGCCCATTGGTGGCCGGAGACGAGGTGGAGGTCTCCGTTCAGGGCATCGGCAGCCTGAAAAATCCCGTGGTGGATCCGGATTAGGCAGGCAGTTGAGTTGCAAGTTGTGAGTCATTAGGGCGGCTGGTCTTGCCCATAAAGCAGCAAAACTAACGTCACCTTGTCCTTTTGCCGCGTACGCGTCATGCTGCTCGGGCCTCTGGAAAGCAGGCAAGCGGTTTTCCTGGGCCGCGCCCTGCATCAGAAATTTGCATTCCAGAGCACGGGTAAGGCCGCGGCGGGAGCATGGCTTTGGCAACATAAGGTCTCCTGCGGATTTTCCTGCGACCATCGCGGGATTAAGCTCATCTCAGAGGCAGGTTGTGCCGCACGTCTTTTCGGAGACGTTAATTCATGATCTCGACACTTCGTTTGTATCCAGTGCTTGTATTTGCTGCCGCCGCGATAGCAGTCGCGGCCGGCGCGTGGGTCCGCAGCCGCCGCAAGACCCCTGACCAGGTTGAACAGGACCGGCGTATGCGAATCAGTGAAATCGGCCGCATTACCGACGGTACCGTGGTTGACGTGAATGAGATGCCGGCCAACGGAGCTGGGGAGATGCAGTTACTGATCTACCAGTATGACGTTGCCGGCGTGAGCTATGAAGCGTCACAGGACGTGACCGCTTTGCGTCACCGCGTTGATCTGCATTCCTGCAAGGTCGGACTGATGACCTCAATCAAATACGATCCATCCAATCCCGGAAATTCCATCGTGATCGCCGAAAACTGGAACGGGCTGCGCAATTAGGGGCGCGGGCGCGACCAAGCGTTATGGAACAGTCTTTCGACTGGAATAGCGCCCACCGGTCCGTTCAGGTCGGGGCACGGCGGTTTGCGGCAGGCATGGCCGTTTCGCGAGAGAAACTAAATAGATGGATATCTATGTAGTTTATTTTGCGCCCAGCGCTTCCACCACCCGGTCGAAATCTTCAAGCGACGCGTATTTCAAGATGATCTTGCCTTTGCCTTTGCGGTCGTGGATTTCAACTTTGACGCCCAGCGACCGTTCAAGGCTGCGCTGAGCTTCGCGGACGTTGGGATCGACGGCTTGCTCGGCTGCTTCGTTCTTCTTTTCTGTTTCCGCGGGATTCAGCAGGCGCGAGACAAGCTCTTCGGTCTGCCGGACCGAAAGCTGCTTTCCGATAACTTCGTGCGCCGCCTTTTCCAGGTGTTCGGGGAAGCCGATAAGGGCCAGCAGAACTTTGCCGTGCCCGAAGCTCAGAGTTCCGTTTTCCAGAGATTCCTGCACGGCAGCCGGCAGTTTCAGGAGACGGATGAAGTTGGCGATGCTGGCCCGGTCTTTTCCCGTGCGCGACGCAATCTGCTCCTGGGTAAGACCGAATTCCCGGCTTAACCGTTCAAAGGCGCGCGCCTGTTCCACCGGGTTCAGGTCTTCGCGTTGCAGATTTTCGATGATGGTGATCTCCATGGCCTGTTCGTTGGAGATCTGGCGAATTACCGCCGGCACGCTGGTTTTCCCTGCGCGCTTTGAAGCCAGCCAGCGCCGCTCACCCGCCACCAGCTGGTAACGTCCATTCGGCGCGGGGCGAAGGACGACCGGCTGCACTACTCCGCTGGCCCGGATGGATTCCGCCAGCTCATTAAGCGAGGTTTCATTGACCCGCCGGCGGGTCTGGTAAGGATTCGGATCTATTAAATCAACCGCCACTTCCTGGGGATTCGCGCCCGTTGTGGCTGCAGAGGTGGGAACCGGACCGGGAGTCCTGGTTGGCAGCAGAGACTCCAGGCCACGGCCAAGGGCTTTCCGTTTGTCATTCATCGTATTCAAATTCAACCAGCCTCAGGCGTGCTCAATGTTGGCTCGCCTACTGCGACGGACTGCTTGTTGTGAGACAGGCGGTCCATAAGCTCTTTTGCCAGCCGGATGTAGCTTTCCGCCCCGCGCGACCTGACGTCATAGAGCAGTGCGGGCTTTCCGTAGCTGGGCGCCTCCGCCAGGCGGATATTGCGCGGGATGATGGTCTCAAGCAGCTTCTCGTCAAAGAACTTTTTGAGTTCCTGGGTCACCTGCTGCGCCAGATTGGTGCGATCGTCATACATGGTCAGCACTACGCCTTCGATCTGCAACCCCGGGTTGAAGCTCTCTCGCAAACGTCCCACTGTGTCCAGTAGCTCGCTTACACCCTCCAGGGCAAAGTACTCCGCCTGCATGGGTATCAGGACGGAATCGGCGGCTACCAAGGCGTTCAGGGTCAATAAATCCAGTGCCGGCGGGCAGTCCAGAACAATGAATTCGAACTGCTCACGGATGGGTTGCAAGGCGTTGCGCAGGCGGAATTCCCGCTCTTCGGCGCTGACAAGTTCGATATTGGCCCCAATCAGGTTCTTGTGTGACGGAATAAGGCTGAGACCCTCCAGTTCCGTGCTCAAGATGGCTTGCTGAGGGCTTGCTTCACCCATAAGCAGGTGATAGGTACTGATCCGGTCGGGATCTCTCTGGAAACCGATTCCGCTGGTGGAGTTGGATTGCGGGTCGCAATCCACTAGAAGGGACCTGACCTCGGCCGCCGCGAACGAGGCTGCGAGGTTGATTGCGGTGGTGGTCTTGCCTACCCCGCCTTTCTGATTGGCAACGGCTATGACACGGCCCATGGGGGATTGCTCAGGAGAAACGCCTTCCCAGAGACTCTATCGAAGGCTGGCCCAAACTGCAATGCCGCAAAACTGTGCAGTGTTCCACGTGGAACGCTTTGACTGGTTTCCTTTGGCAAATTGTTCCACGTGGAACAACGCACCAGGCGAACGCCATCTTGGCCTTGGTGCGACCTTACAGATCTCGGGAACCCCGCCGGGGCGTTCGCTGAACTAGATCTGCCAAACCCACAAAAATCCCACTTTTACTTTCTGGTTCCCTTAGACCGAACGTCAAGTCACGCCTTCCGCCATCCAGCCGGATATAGCGGCGAGCGGGGCCAGTGAACACGGCGCAATTCCACCATGCGGCTAAATTAAGCCCTTGCCTCCCACTTCATCGCGCTAATAGCCGCTATCATCCCACTGTTACCAACCTGGTTCCGGTGAGCAACACCCTCCGCTCACTCCCAGGCACCGCAATGGGCTTATCCCACTTTAAGCCCGAAAGCAGCCCGATAGCCCTACCGATCTGCGCATCTCCGATCATCAGGGCGAGGCGTCCCCCAGGCGCAACAAGCCTGCAAGCTTCCGGCAGGGCGCTTTCAAACTTCTCAACCGCACGCATGGTCACCAGGTCCGCGGACCCCGTGTATTCCTCTGCACGCCGACTGAATACCTTTACCTGCGACAGCCCCAGGGCGTGGATAACCTCGTTCAGAAACGCTGCCTTCTTACCCTGCGATTCAATCAGCGTGACCCTCGCTCCTGGCGCGTACATCGCCAGCGGCACGCCGGGAAACCCGGCCCCTGAACCCACATCAACTGCG
>DATIWA010000646.1:0-4629 GCA_035465515.1 Candidatus Limnocylindrales bacterium
GATATACGGTGAGCGGCATTACGTTCCCGGTAACGGTTTTGACGGGACAGAGCGTGCCATTCACGGTGACCTTTACGCCGCAGACGGCGAGCCTTTCTTCGGGCAGCATTTCATTTGTGAGCAACGCGGCGAACTCGCCGACGACGGCAACAATGTCGGGCACCGGAGTCCAGCCGCAGCACAGCGCGAGTCTTTCCTGGACCGCCAGCACTTCTACTGTTGCCGGCTATAACGTCTACCGGGGAAGCCAGTCGGGGGGGCCGTACACGCTGATCACGCTCTCTCCGCAGCCGGGAACGACGTATACGGACAACAGCGTGCAGGCGGGAACGACGTATTTCTACGTGGTCACCGCCGTGGATGCCAACGCGCAGGAGAGCGTCTTCTCGAATGAAGTGGTGGCCGCGATTCCCACGCCTTAGCCAGGTTGCGGCGCAGGCAGGCATGACACACTGCAATGTGATGTGAGTCACTGCCTGCCCCGCCCGGTTTCCGCTATTGTGCTCGCGATTTCCTTGCGGACGGACCCACGGAATCCCGCGCCCGCAGAAGGGGGCGAGCGTTGAACACGGCGTTTCTGCCGACCAGATTTGCTCCGGCTGCGCGCAGAAGCCGCGAGGAAATCCGGAGGCAAAGCAGGCAAATTGCGCAAGCCCCGCACGTGTGCGCGCTGCTCGATTGCTTTCCCGTGCCGGCCATGGTGCTGAACCAGGAGCGCCAGTTGATCGCGGCCAACCAGAAACTTACCACGCTGCTCGGCCGTCCGGCGGAAGCCATCCTCGGCCTGCGCATGGGAGAAGCATTCCGCTGCATTCACAGCGGCGAAGAGCCCGGGGGATGCGGCACATCTGTCTTTTGCCGGATGTGCGGCGCGGCCAAAGCCATCCTGGGCTGCTGGAGTGACCGCGTGCCGAACACGGAGGAGTGCCGCCTGACCTGCCATTCGCCGCAAGGCTGGCATGCGCTGGACCTGCGCATCATGGCGGCGCCGCTGAACATTGGCGCCGACCGATTCACCGTGCTGTCGCTGATGGACGTGACGGACGAAAAGCGGCGCATGGTGCTGGAGCAGATATTTTTTCACGACGTGCTGAACTCGGCTTCAGGAATTCATGGGATCCTCCAGGTGCTGCCCGATCTCGCCGCGGCCGACGTTCAAAGAATGCTGAGGCTGGCCGGCGAACTCTCCGACCAGTTGCTGGAGGAGATTCGCGGCGGCAGAGACCTGGGCGCCGCCGAACGCGGAGACCTGCGGGCCACCTTTCGCACCGTGGCAGTGCGTCCGTTTCTGGAACGGATCTGCGCGCTGTACGGCCACCTTCCCCTGGCCGGGGGGAAAAGGATCGAGTACACGTGCAGCCCGGAGGCGGCCACCGTCACCAGCGACGAATCGCTTCTCGGCCGCGTAATCGGCAACCTCATCAAGAACGCACTGGAAGCCTCCTCGCTCGGCCAGGCCGTCACTGTCAATTTTGATGGCGGGCCGCCGCCCAGGTTTTCCGTCCACAACCAGGGCGCAATGCCTGAGGCGGTAAAGTTACAGATCTTCCAGCGGTCTTTCAGCACCAAGGCCGGCTACGGCAGAGGCATCGGGACCTATAGCGTAAAGATGCTTGCCGAGCGTTACCTCAAAGGCAGCGTCACCTTCAGGTCTGAGCCGGGCGAAGGAACCACCTTCACGGTGAGCCTGCCGCCGGGACCTGCCGAAGTCCTCATACCAAAAGCAGCAAGCTGAGCGGCGGGCAGCAGCAGCGCGCAGGCCCTGAGACACCGCCTGGCGCGAGTGCGCGCTGACGCCGACAATTTGCGTCGTGCTGTGACATTTGTCATAGCCGCCATGTACCGGCGCCCGCTAGATTTTCGGCTGCGACATGGGTCCCCATATCTTTTTGTTCCGAGGGTGATGCGCCGGCCCCGGACGATGGAGGAGCAATGCAAGCCGCAGTCAAAGTCAAATTATCCGGTCCGCAGTTTTTTCTAATCATGATCAGCATTTTCGCAATTGCCGCCACCGTGCAGGCGCAAATGACTGCTTCCAGCCCGGCAGGCCCGTCTTCTTCGCCGCAGATGCAGGCCGACCAGCAGCAGGACCCCGGCACTGCGGCGGCGGCTTCCGACGACGAACTTTTCCACATGCCGGAGCAGGGATCGATTGTTCCGGCGGTCAGCATCGTGCGCGATCCCGCCGACCTGCCGGCCGCGGTCGGCAATCGTCCGGAGCAGGTGGTCCGCGTCTTTTTGACCGCCCAGGAACTGGAGGGCACGCTTGATCCGGCGATGAAAACCACCTATCTCTACTGGACTTTCAACGGCAAAGTCCCCGGCCCCATGATTCGCGTTCGCCAGGGGGACACGGTGGAACTTACGCTGAAGAATGAAGGCCACCTGGTTGCGCATTCCATTGACCTGCATGCTGTTCTTGGCCCCGGCGGCGGCATGGGGCTTTCCGAAGCAAAACAGGGAGAAACCAGGACGTTCACTTTCAAGGCGGTCTATCCCGGCGTGTTTGTCTATCATTGCGGGACCGATCTGGCGGCGCAGCATATCGCCAACGGAATGTACGGCCTGATCGTGGTGGAGCCTCCCGGCGGCCTGCCGGCCGTGGACCGCGAGTTCTACGTCATGCAGGGCGAAGTCTACACGGAAGAAGATATGGGAAGCACCGGCCATCAGAAGATGAGCCTGGGCAAGCTTCTGGCGGAGAAGCCCGACTACATGGTCTTCAACGGCGCCGCCAAGGCGCTTACCGGCGAGCACTCCATGCACGCGCGGGTGGGCGAGTCCGTGCGCATCTTCTTCGGCGTGGGGGGGCCGAACCTGATTTCGTCGCCGCACGTGATTGGACAGGTGCTGAGCCGCGTTTACCCGGAGGGCTCGCTTGCCTCGCCGCCTCTGACCACAGTGCAGACCACCATGGTGCCTCCGGGAAGCGCAACGGCGCTGGAATTTACGCCGCGAGTCCCGGGGAAATATACGCTGGTGGACCACGCGCTGGTGCGGGTGGTGCGCGGGCTGGCCGGCGTGCTGGAAGTAACAGGCGCGGAGAATCCCGAGCTGTTTCATGCGGGTCCGGCGAACTAGGGCGCGCGGCCCAGTTTACCGGCTACAGGTTGTTGCGTCCCTGCGGGACTGGGTTTCACCGGTGTGGGCGCTGTTGCAGCGTCTGTCCGCATCGCACGCAAAAACCTATGGACAGGCACGCCTTTTTTCATAGAAGCATGACAACCGGTCCGGAGGGCTCACGCGCGACAGCAGCGGAGCCGATCCTTCGGACCAACTACGGGTCCTCAGGATGACACGTAGAAGGACGGCATGGCAGGGGACACCATCCTCGTGATGTCAAGAGCGATGAGGCACATTTGTGCTGGACAGTTCAGGTTACCAGAGCGAGAATGGAAGACCGCGAGAAACTATGTCCCACGAGCTATTCCGGTACCTGATCCCTGGTATCTTTTTTTATCTGCCTATTTACATAACGGCCGCGCTCATCGGAGTCTTGAAGCCGCACACCCAGTTTGAGATTCTCCTGGTATTTGCGGGAAAAGAAGCGATCACCTTAATTTCGGTCTTAGTGCTACCCACTGGCTGGCTTGTTTATCACGCCTGGAGAGCTTACTGGCAGCTATTTCGCGGTGGTTATGAAAAGAGAGAATTCCTGAACCGAATAAGGCAATCGGTGCGGACCTATGAGCAACCGAACCAGGCGAGAACGGCTGTCGATTTTTCGTCCCTTCTCGGCAGAAAAGTGGGTGTCCGGTGGTTCACTGCATCCGAATTCTCCACCGTCTTTGACCCTTTTAAGACGATTCCGTCCGTGGGTTTCAATGCGATCACAAAGAGAAAGATACGAGAGAACGGCCGAAGGTTCTATCTGCACTTTGTCGAGCCCGTATCCGACCTCATTCTCTTTGAAGACGCAAGCTACGATTACGCCCGGAGCATTTCTTCCGCCCGATATGGGCTATGGGTAAGCGTGTTTTCCCTGATCCCCGGATCCATTGTTGGACCGAGCGTCGTTTTATGGGAGCGCTTCCCGAGTGGGAGATGGTTTGCTGTATCGTTCATTTTTATTGTCCTCGCCGCACTTGTCACGCTGGCGTTCTACAGAATGATGATGGCAAGAACGGAGCACGAGGCGCGGGTTCAACTGATCACACAGATTCATAGCGCCGACAGATTCATCAGGGAGAGCGAGGCCAATTCATCAATAGATCCTGAAGTGCTTGCCAGGCTCGAATCGGTCAACAAATTGTACCGCTCCGCCGAAGGCCACCCGAAACTGGCTGCTTTCGATATGGACGGAACACTGATCAGGCATGACATGGGTGACGCAGTTCTGGCAATGCTTATTAAGAAGGAAGGAGAGCCTGGCGGCCGTAACAGAATTCGGTTAGGGTTCTGGAAAGAATACCAGACTCGTTTGGCGAACTCGAGGCCGGCTGGGTATGAGTATGCTGTAACAGCAATGAATACCCTGGCGATTGACGAAGTATATCAAGCCGCGCGTGAAGTACTCTCACACAAAAATCCCGAAATCGTGTTATCCGATGGTACTCGCGTTCCAATCCCGGAGTTGGTTCCCAAAATGCAAGCCGTAGTGATGTGGTTGCATCGAAATGGTTTCGCCGT
>DATIWA010000647.1:0-4774 GCA_035465515.1 Candidatus Limnocylindrales bacterium
GGGGAACTGGACACCGCAGGGCTTCGTGGGGCAGATGTTCAAAACCATTGCGCGCTTCATCGCCCCTTCCGGGATGCCTTCGCCGCTGCTGTGGGGCGACGAAGCCGTGGTCCGCGAGAGGCTCGGCGGCGGTGTCTCGAACCTGAATCTGGCCCGCCGCCTGTATACCCTCAACTATCCGTTTCCACCCTCTGAAGTGGTTGATTTCTTCAGACTGTACTACGGACCAACCCACCGCGCCTTCGCTTCGCTTGACGATGAGGGCCAGAAGCGTCTCCACCGCGAGTTGGAGAGCTTGTGGACTTCCCACAATCGGGCCGGCGGCGGCTTGACCGTGGTGGCGGCGGAATACCTGGAGGTAATAGCCACTCGCGCCTGAGAGGTTGCCTCAGACTGAACAAGGCGATTCCCCAGGCACTGTTGCTGTTGCAGCGGAGCCTGGGGCATGCGCTCAACGCGCAAGCGGAATGCTACACTCTTTACCCATGGCCAAGATCGCATACCTTGAATGCTCCAAGTGTGGTGAACATCTCAGCGGCGAGCAGCCGCAAACCATTTGCCCGAAGGACGGCGGATCACTGTACGTGCGTTTCGATCTGCAATCGCTGAAAGGGAAGTTTACGCGTGAGTCCCTGCGCGGACGCCCGGCCACGATGTGGCGCTACCATGAAGTCATGCCCGGCGACCGGCCGGTGACGCTGGGTGAAGGCTTCACGCCCATGCTCCAGACCCGGGAGAATCCCCAGGTGTATATAAAGGATGAAGGGCTGAACCCCACGGGGTCTTTCAAGGCCCGGGGCCTGTGCGCCGCGGTCACCATGGCCCGGCAGTATGGGCTGAAGAAGCTGGCCGTTCCTTCGGCCGGCAATGCGGCGAGCGCGCTGGCGTGTTATTCGGCGGCTGCGGGGATTGAGGCGTACATCTTCATGCCGAAGGACGTGCCGCTGGCAAACCTGGTGGAATGCAAGGCGTACGGCGCAAAAGTCACGCTGGTGGACGGCTTGATTTCCGATTGCGCAAAGATGGTAAATGAGCGCAAGCAGGCAGAAGGCTGGTTCGATATCTCCACGCTGAAAGAGCCGTTTCGGGTGGAGGGCAAGAAGACCATGGGGTATGAAGTGGCGGAGCAACTCAACTGGGAACTGCCCGACGCAATCTTCTATCCCACGGGCGGCGGCGTTGGCCTGATCGGCATGTGGAAAGCGTTCGATGAGATGGAGCAACTGGGCTGGATTGGAGGCAAGCGGCCGAAGATGATTGCCGTGCAGGCCGCGGGCTGCGCGCCGGTAACCAAAGCATGGAATGAACACAAATCAGTGGCGGAGATGTGGCAGAACGCGCACACCGCCGCCGCCGGACTGCGTGTGCCCAAACCGTATGCCGATTACATCATTCTGGACATTTTGAGGAAGAGCGGCGGAACAGCGGTTTCTGTTACCGACCAGGAGATTTTTGCAGCGGTGGCCGAGTGGGCCAGCAGGGAAGGTGTGTTTGCGGCGCCGGAAGGCGCGGCGTGCCTGGCTGCCTACAAGGCGTTGCTGAGGCAAAACTTCCTGACATCAACCGAGAAGGTGGTGCTGTTCAACACCGGCTCCGGGCTGAAGTACATAGATGTGATCGCCGACGCCCTGAAGATCTCAGCCGGGCAGCCGCAATCGCACATGGCGGCGCCGGCGACGAGGAACATTGGCGGGATCATCCAGCCAAACTAGAGAGATTACCAGGATTGCCAAAATGACCGGAATTGCCACGATCTGCTTGTGGCGCGGGTCCAATTACCAATTTTGGCAGCCGGCAATTTCGGCGATCAACCAATGACTGAACGCCTCTATTACCACGACGCCTTCCTCTACTCCTTCGACGCGCAGGTGGTCGAGTCGCTGGAAGTGGGCGGCCGGCACGCTGTTGTGCTCGACCGGACCGCGTTTTATCCAACCAGCGGCGGCCAGGTTTACGACACCGGAAAGCTGATACTGGAAGACCGCAGCGAAGCGCCGGTCATCGAGGTAGCGGACGAAGATGACGGGCGCATCTTCCATTTCACAACGAAGCACGTTGCCCGGGGCGCCCGGATCCACGGCACAGTTGACGCCGGACGCCGTCGCGACCACATGCAGCAGCACTCCGGCCAGCACGTGCTCTCCGCGGCGTTCGTCCGGCTGTTCAACATGCCGACGGTCAGCTTTCACATGGGCGAAGAAAGCTGCACGATTGATCTGGAGACCGCCGCGCTCTCGCAATCGCAGATGGAGAAAGCCGAAAGGCTTGCCAACGAAGTTATTGCGGAGGACCGGACGGTGGCGGTCCGGTTTGTGACGCTTGACGAGGCGCGCCAGCTTGGGTTGCGCAAGCTGCCGCCCAGGCAGACAGGCCAACTGCGGCTGATTGAAATCCAGGATTTTGATTTGTGCGCCTGCGGCGGCACGCACGCGCGTTCCACGGGGCAGATTGGCGCTATTCTTTTGCGCAAAACGGAGAAAGTGAAACAGGGGGTGCGCGTGGAATTTGTGTGCGGGTTGCGCGCGGTGGCGGCTGCGCGTCGCGACTTCGCGGCGCTGACCGAAGCCGCCGGGCTTTTCTCCACGCATCTCCATGAATTGCCGCAGCAGATACGCAAGTCGCTGGAAGAGGCAAAAGCCGCGGGCAAGGCGCAGCACAAGCTGCTGGAAGAGATTGCCGACCTCGAGGCCGGGCGGCTGCTGGAGCGGGCCAGCGGCTCTCCGCGCGTGGTGACCGCTGTATTCGCCGAGCGCGACGCGGCATTCATCAAGCTGCTGGCCCAGAAACTCACGGCCGGCGGAAGGGATGTGGTTGCGCTGCTCGGCGCGTGCACGGGGCAGCCCACGCTGGTGTTCGCGCAGAGTCCCGGGCTCAAATGGAACATGGGCCAGCTGATGAAACAGACCATGTCGGAACACGGCGGGCGGGGCGGAGGCACAGCGGAGATGGCCCAGGGCGGTCTGCCGCCGGGTTCGGCGGACGTTCATCGCCTGCAGGATGTTTTGCGCAAGACAGCAACAGAAATCGCCGGGGAACCAGGCAGGGAGGACAGAAGTTAATCTCGGTCAAGCATGGATGCCTTGTTTTAAGCGTCGCTGCCTGCGCCAAAGTGAAAGTGATCAGAGAACCAGTATCGCAGTGACAGCCGGCCCTTCCCGGCCCATTTTGCCGAATGCCGAGCGGCTGGTAAAATTCTTTAAGTAATTCCTTCCGCGAGTGGGGCTATAGCTCAGCTGGGAGAGCGCATCGTTCGCAACGATGAGGTCGTCGGTTCGATCCCGACTAGCTCCACCATGTACATCCCTTTTGTTTCTGTCGCTTACAGTCTGCGATGAATCAGGGGAACCAAGGCCTGCCAGTTTCTGCCGGCCGAACTAGGTCAGCTTTGCTGTTTTCGGTGACGGACGCTCTCAGGCACCTCCGGCGTTGCATAGGTCCTTCTGTCAGAGATATCGGGCTGAACTCGGCCAAATTCTTGGAAATTTGACCGAACACGAGATTCGCCTTAGCGTCTCCACAGCGGCAAGGGACAAGCCGCCGGCGATTTGTCGGAACCGTTTGAGTCCAGCCGACTGGCACTACACCGTTCAGCGCATGCGTACGTCCGAAATGCTGGCATGGAGCCAGGCCGGCAGCGAGCAGGGCGCGACCGACGCCGCGTGGGAGCAGATGCGCGAAATTAACCTGCGCTGGCGATAGAGAGGGCAATCAGACCTTAGGTTTAATGTCCCGAGGTGAGTAGGAATAATCCGGAAGCTCTGCTTTCGGGGCAAACCCGGGTCTATGTTTGGTATCAGACTTAGGCAGAGGTTTCCGAATAGTGTGACGACTCAACCCATCCGCGATGTATCGGACGTTCCGAAGGATGGCGGAAGGGAGAAACGTACTGAGGCGCCCGCAAACGAAGGCAGGCTGGCGGCGTCCCTTGCTCACGAGATCAACAACCCTCTGGAATCACTCCTGAACCTTCTTTATCTGGTGGAAACCGAGGCGACTCTGACGGAAAAGGGCCGGCATTACCTGGAGATGGCCGAAGGAGAAGTTCGGCGGGTTTCCCAAATAGCACATGCGGTGCTGCAAGACTCCAGGCAGTCGGCGGTTCTGATGAGGACGAACGTGCCGCAATTGCTGGCGGGAGTAATCGACTTCTATCACTCGCGCCTGCAAGCAAAGGGCATTTCAGTGAACACCCGATTACGGGATAACGGAGATCTTGGCGTCTACGCGGATTCCTTGCGGCAACTATTTTCCAATCTCGTGCTGAACGCCGCCGATGCCATGCCCGAAGGCGGGAGAATTTTGGCGAGAGTGCACGAAGCCCATGAATGGAGCGGAGAGCACAGAGATGGACTGCGCGTGACCATTGCGGACAACGGTAGAGGGATACCGGCGGATAAGCTGCCCATGATTCTGGAGCCTTTCTTCACCACCAAGGGTGACCGCGGCATTGGTCTGGGACTTGCGCTGGTAAAAGACGTAGTACAGCGGCACCGAGGCGCTCTCCGAATCCGGAGCAGCACAAGATACGGCCACAGCGGCAGTGTGTTTTCCATATTTTTGCCAGCATAGCTCGCTGTAGCGGGTCGGTGTCGAGCGATTGTCAGCTTCAGCAGCACGGTGTGCATGATGACGCTGGCCTGCGGTTGAACGGGTGAGCAGTTTTGTACAGCGGGCCCGGGCTCTCTCATGCCACAGTGAATGATCGCGAGCGCGGAGCCAAGGAGAGAACAAATATGTCTCAGCGAAATGGCGATCGATCAAGGTTCGGGCGCAG
>DATIWA010000648.1:0-1508 GCA_035465515.1 Candidatus Limnocylindrales bacterium
CCTTCTTGCAGAAAGAACGTCTGGTGATCATATCCGGTGTCCCTCCTTCCTCGGGTCGTGCGGCCAATGGCAGGTGACGCAGTCAAGGCCCACGTTGTGCGTTGCGGGATCGATGCCGCGCAGCTTGCCGCGGTCGCTGCCGGGGTAGGGGAGCCTGGTGTGGCAGCGGGCGCAGAGCGTGCGGCTGCGGTCGATGGTGAGGGAGTGGGGATCGTCCGGGTGGTTCAGGCCGGGCCCGTGGCAGTTCTCGCAGTTGATGTTCGCGTGCGGCGAGGCCTTGATCGCGTCGTACTTGTCCGGGTGGCACTCCCGGCAGTAACGCGCCGTGCGGTATTTCACCTTTACCTCTTTCCACTGCTGCTCGTTGCCGGCCCTGTGCCAGCCGTACATGTACCCACGGGCCCCGATGCCGAAGTCGGGCGGGACCAGCACCTTGCGGGCCGCCAGCACCGCGGCGATCACCAGGAACACCATCAAAAGTGGTCGCCATACATGGCTCTTCACGTTCTCCTCCTTTTTGAACCGTTGCTTTCTCCGACACCGTGGTGCGAAAAGGCCAGGATCCGCTATTTTGATATAACAACGTTAGAAATACCCCAATCAGTGGCTCTAATGATATCTGGAGTCGGCAGGATTACAAGGAACTTGAGCGTCTGGTTGTTTTGCCGGGCCAACCCTTCAGATTAAAAATCTTTTTTTGACAAATCCATTTTCAGGGAGTATGTTGAGGCCCCATCGCCACCGTAAACGGAACCGACGCGCCTGACGCGACGGCGCTACGTGGCGACGGCACGGCAGTTTTGTTCCCCTTCCACGCCTGCGGCATGGCCGCGAGCGCGGGAGGTTGAAACTCGATGGGCAGATTCGCGAATCCGTTCCCGTTTGAAAGGGTGGGTTATGTTGTTTTTTGACATGATGCGGGACCCGGCATCCCTGGTCCTTTGCGCAATAGTCCTCGCCGGTTGTTCCGGGCTTTTCGGCCTGTTTCTAAGACAGGGCGCACTCGGACAACGGCTGGCTGCGGTAGCCGCACTGACAAGCTCACTCCTCGCGCTACCATCGCTTCTCTTCCTGCTCTTGAACGGAGGGGAAGCAAGCTTCACCCTGAACTGGAACCTCCCCTTCGGCCCCTGCGAAGTCGCCCTCGACCCTCTCTCTCTATTCTTTCTGATCCCCATCTTTCTGATCTTCCCCGCCGGCTCCCTCTACGCCCTTGGTTACTGGCCCGCCGCCTCGCACAGCTCCCAAAGAAGCGTCACCTTTTTTTACGGTTTGCTGGCCTGCGCGATGGCGCTGGTGGTGGTGTCCCGCAACGGCGCCCTGTTCGTGATGGCGTGGGAGATCATGGCCCTTTCCGGCTATTTCCTGCTGGTCGCTGAGCACCGTGAAGGTGAGGTCCGCGGTGCCGGTACGGTCTACCTGGTGGCGAGCCATCTCGGCGGCGCGGCGCTCCTGGTCCTGTTCGCCTCGCTGTTCATGATCACCGGCAGCTTCGGATTTCCCGCGGC
>DATIWA010000649.1:0-5557 GCA_035465515.1 Candidatus Limnocylindrales bacterium
CTGGATGCGGAGCTGGTGGCCGACGATCTGTTTGTACTGCTGCAAAAAGTGCTGGAGATCACCACGCGCACGTTTGAGGCTTCCATGGGAGCGGTGCTGCTGCGGGAACCGGAACACGATCATCTGAAGGTGGCTTCTTCCGTGGGACTGGATGCGCGGCTGCCGGAGGACTTCAAGATCGGCTTTGGCCAGGGTTTTGGCGGCACGATCGCCCAGACGGGTGAGCCGGCGATGGTGCTGGACACCAGCGCCGAGGGAAGTCAGTTTACGCCGTTGCTGCGGGCCAAAGCGAGGTCGCTATGGGGCGTGCCGCTGAAGGCGGAAGGGGAGACGATTGGGGTTCTGGTGATCGGCTTTCCGAAACCATATGAATGGCTGCCCACGGAACGCGAGTTGATGCGGGCGATTGCCGATCGCGCGGCGCTTGCGATTGAGCGCGCGCAGATGACGGACGCGCTGCGCGAGCGGGAACAGCGCATCGCCGAACTTTCAGGCCACCTGCTGCGGGTGCAGGAAGAGGAGCGCAAGCGCATCAGTCGCGAACTGCATGATGAAACGGGGCAGGCGCTGATGGTGATCCGGCTCTACCTGGGCATGATGGAAGGCGGAGTGAAGGAACGCGCCGTACGCAACAAGATCAAGGAAACGGTGGACGTGGTGGACCGGACGATAGAAGGTATCCGGAGAATTATTGGCAAGCTGTCACCGTTGGTGCTACAAGAGCTTGGATTGGTGGCTGCAATCCGCAAGGAAGCCAAAGACCTGGCCAAGACCACGGGAATGAAGACGCGGGTGGTGATTTCCGAAGACGTGGGGCGGCTGGCGGCGGGTACCGAGCAAGCCATCTATCGGGTGGTGCAGGAAGCGTTTCATAATGTGGCCAAGCACGCGCAGGCCAGGAACGTGACGGTACAGGTGACGCGGCAGGACCACGTGGTGCATGTGCTGGTGGAAGATGACGGGATCGGAATACAGCCGCAGTCGCGGAGCAATGCGCGCGAACGCCAGACATTTGGGCTGGCGGGCATCAAGGAACGGATAGCAATGTTGGGCGGGGTCTCGCGCGTGATCTCGGCCAAAGGAAAAGGAACGCGCATAGAAATAACCGTGCCTGCGGGTGAAGCAAGGAACGCGGACCGGCCACTGGCCCACGCGGTGGCCCGGTCATGAGCACGGCCCGAATTAACGCAAGAGAGGAACCCTCCCCATGCCGAAGATTAAATGTTTACTAGTAGATGATCACACCTTGTTTCGTCAGGGTGTCCGCCGGTTGCTGGAAAGCGAAAGTGATTTCGAAGTGGTGGGCGAATCACCGGACGGCGGCGACGCCGTCGAAAAAGCACGCGAATTGCGCCCCGACATCGTGCTCATGGACATCGGCATGCCGGGATTGTCGTCGTTTGAAGCCGCGCGGCAGATCAAGAAGAACCGCGCAGAGACGAAAATCCTCTTCCTTACCATGTATGAGGACGAAGACTACCTGGTGCAGTGCCTGGAGGTGGGCGCGTCGGGCTACGTACTGAAGGATACGCCTGCGCCGCAGCTGCTCAGCGCCGTTCGTGACGTGTACAAAGGCGGGAAATATCTGAGCTCGCAGGTGCTGGGCAAGCTGGTGGAAGACTTCCGGTCGCGCGTCCGCGATACGCGCATGCGCCCGCGCATCTCCACGCTCACCCCGCGCGAAAGGGAGATCCTGAAGCTGCTGGCGGAAGGGAATTCGGTCAAGGAAATTGCGGTGATTCTCGGCCTCAGCGTCAAGACCGTGGAAGCGCATAAATTCAATCTGATGCGCAAACTGGACATTCACAACAAGGCGCAGCTAGTGACGTATGCGATTCAGAAAAAGATCATTAAAATCCCCGTCAACCAATAACTCCTTCGTCGAAGAAAGAAGGGCGTCTCGCAAGGGCGCCCTTTTTTATTGAGGGTGCAATGCTGGGAGTTCGTCTGACGACATCTAAATTGCAGACAGAAACTTTTTGATCCGGTCTCCGGCAAAGGAGATGAGCTGTGAAGCATCGAACTTTCCTCAATCTCGCAGGTTCCCTTGTGATGGCCATCGCAACTTCGGCCGTGTTCGCTTTCCAGGCCTCGCAGCCGTTTTCCGCGGACTACACGACCGCCTCCGCCGACGGCAACATGCATATGACGGGGAAAATACATTTCTCGCCGCCGAACATGCGCATGGACGTAGCCAGCGCCGGGGAGCAAGGCGGGCCCATGGGCGGCAACATGAGCATGATCGTGGACAGCAGCACGCAGACCAGCTACATGCTGGTGCCGCAGCATCGGATGTACATGGAATTTTACGGCGACAAAAACAGCTCCCTGATGCCGCGCATGCCCAGGGTTGAAACCACCGCCGACCCCTGCGCCGCCCGCCAAGATGCCGTCTGCAAGAAGCTCGGCACGGAAACGGTGAACGGCCGCACCTGCGATAAATGGGAACTCACCGAAAAAAGCGGCAACACGGAGACCTACTGGATTGACCAGAAGCTGCATTTCCCCATCAAGACCCAGGCGGGCGACGTGACCACCGAGTTCACCAACATCAAAGAGGGCCCGCAGGACCCTTCCCTTTTCCAGATACCGGAGGGCTATCAGAAAATGGATACGGGCATGATGGGCCGCCCGCGAGCGCGCTGAAGTTAAGCGGAAAGCATTGGCCTCACAGGCGGAGACCGCGGCTATTTCGGCCCTTCCTTTACTTCCTCTGCCTTCGGCAGAATTTTCACTGACGTCACAAATTTCCTGTACTTTGAAAACACGTCTTCCTGTTGAATGTTTGCATTCTTAAACAGCGCGATCCTCGCCCCGCCGTCAATATCCAGCCGTTTGAGCAGCCACACTTCATTGTTGACCAGCGTTTTCTCCAGCACAAAGCGCGACCCCGGGTGGATGCGGAACAGGAACAGCCCGAACGAAATAGTGTCCGTGGCCTCGGCCTCGACCTTGACCCAGTTATAATCTTTTTTCTCGATCCACAGCCTGCCCTTCATCTTCTTCAGCATGTCGGCATGGGGCTGGGTGGGCTTGAAGTCCGGCCGTGGCGTGGCTTCGATCACGTAACTGTCCACCCCGTCCACTTTCTCCTCGCCCAGCAGGCGGAAGTTATAGGCATTAACCACGTCGCGGACAAAGGCCCGGCCTTCTTCGCGCTGTTTGCGTTCTTTTTCCAGACGCTTCTCGCGGTCGGCATCGCTCTCATCGCGATATTTGGCCAGAAATTTCTCCAGCTTCTCGTCTTCTTTCTTCTGGTCTTTCTCGCTCAGCGGTTTGTCGTCCACCTGCACCAGCCGCGAGTATTCCTGGCCATAATAAAAATTAACGTCGAAGGTCTTGCTGTCCGTGGATTTCGTTTCGCCGTGCTTGCCCAGGTGCCTGATGATTTCATGCTGCTGGCACGTATAGTTCCGGGCGATGTCCAGCGTGCGGTGGTCGGTTTCCACCGAGCGGCGCACAATCTCTTTGGGGTCCACAGGAGGCAGGGCCGGCGTGTCTGCTGCGCTCTCGCCCAAAGCGGCTGCCGGGTGCGGTTGCCCGGCCGGCGACGCTTGCTTACCCGAACTCGCCGCAGTCTGGTTTTTTCCCGAAGGCGATCCTGCTCCGGCGGGCGCCGGCTGTTGCGCAAAGGCCGGCGGCATGAACAGCACAAGAGCGAACGCTGACTGCCATGAAATACGTGCAACGAACTTCATACCAAGAAGAACATACACCGGTTCAGCGATGAAGTTGCGCTTTAATTCCTGCTGGAAGCAAGTTTTTTCTGCCAGTTTGCCCGGCGCTACCGTGCGCGGGCAACTGCACTCATGGCAGGCGGGCCCGCTTCCGCTGCTTGTTTGATGGAACGCATCATCCCGCTGAAGAGGAGCCCGTGGATGGGAAGGAGCCCATACCAATAAATTTCGCCCAAAAGCCCGCGGGGCTGAAACCATGCGCGGGAACAAAGCAGCGTGCGTTCGCCTGATTGGGGCACAACTTCGAATTGCAGCCATGCGTCACCCGGCAGCTTCAATTCCGCGCGCAGCAACAGCATGCGATTGGGCACAACCCGCTGCACCCGCCACCAGTCAATCACGTCGCCTTCCCGCGAGCCCTGCGGGTTTGTGCGCCCTCGTGACATGCCTGCTCCGCCCGCCAGTCTGTCCAGCCAGCCGCGCAGCCGCCACAGTACGTTTCCGTAAAACCAGCCGCTGTCGCCGCCCACTCCTTCAATCAGATGGAATAACTGCTCCGCCGGGGACCGGACCACGATCTGGCGCGTGTCACAGATCATGCCTTGCGCGCGCACTCTCCAGTGTCCCGCCTCAGCCGGAAGTTCACGCAGTGGGAAGGTTTCCGGTCCCCCGCGCGCAAGCGCGTCCCTCAGCGCCTGCCGGTATGAGACAGGCCGGAAGGCGGGAAATAATTCTCTGGCCCTCGTGCTTGTGCACACTGCCTCGCTGCGCAGCCCTTCTATCAGCGGACGGGAAACCGCCGGCGGCACTGAGGTCACCAGGTCCAGCCAGTAGGAAGAGAGCCGCGGCGTAAGCACCGGGACGCGCACCATCCAGCGCCTGAGCCCTCGTTCCCGGGCATAGGTGAGCATCATGCTGCGATAGCTCTCAACCGTTGCGCCGCCAATCTCGATGATCTCACCGGCTGACTCGGGGACTTGCAGCGCCGCAACCAGGTAGCGGACCACGTCTTCCACTGCAATTGGCTGCGTGCGGGTCACAACCCACCGCGGGCAGATCATTACCGGCAGCCGCTCGGTCAGCGTGCGGATGATCTCGAATGATATGCTTCCGTTCCCCACAATGATGCCGGCGCGGAATTCCGTAAGCGCCGGCCCGAACTCCCGCAGGATCGCGCCCGTTTCCACACGGCTCTTGAGGTGGGGCGAAGCTACCGACCCGGCGGCAACCAGTCCTCCCAGATAGATGGTCCGCTGCACGCCCGCCACTCTCGCCGCCATGGCGAAGTTATAGGCCGCTCGCCGGTCGCGCTCTTCAAAACCGCGTTCAGCGCCGGACATGGAGTGGATCAGGTAGTAGGCCGCCTCAATGCCTTGCAGCGCGGAAGGCAGGGTCTCAGCCCGCAGCGGGTCCGCCTGGACAACTCTCACCCGCCTGAACAAAGCCGGCAGTCCCCGCGATGCATCGCGCACCATGCAGGTAACATCATGGCCCGCATCCAGCAGCGGCAGCACAAGCTGCCCGCCAATATAGCCCGTTGCGCCTGTGAGCAGTACCTTCATACGAAAAAGAAATCGCCGTCCCAGAGTTCGTGCGGGCTAGGCCGACCCGGAGTGAACACGGCCAACCCAGTCTCTTAGATGTGCGGAGGTCAAAGGATGTGGCTATTGCGGCTTCGGGGCTCTCTGGATTTCAAAGTACGTGGTGCGGTCATTTCGGCTGTTAATGCATTGCCACGTCGCCGCCCCCGCGCTTGCCGCTCGCCTTCTTCATCAGAAACACGGCCGGCATGATCACAATGAACATCCATCCCATGATGCGGAAGACGTCAACAAAGCTCAGCAGCGCGGCCTGCTGCTGCACCGTTCCGTACAGAGCGG
>DATIWA010000650.1:0-3990 GCA_035465515.1 Candidatus Limnocylindrales bacterium
TCGACTCGGTTACCAGAAACTATTACTGATTAGATAGAAAGACTATCGGCGACCAAGAGATACTATAAGGTGCCTGATGGCTTCCAGGGAAATTACTAAAGAGCCAGTCGGGTCGCCAGCCGCCCTGGAACAATGAAAGAAGCAGAAGAACGCATCCGGCACGCCTGCTGGAGGGGCGCGCAGGACTCTCTTCCGGGCGAGACGGGCAGGCACGTTTCATGAGCATGCAGGGAGGCAGGGCCGCACCAGGACGAAAGCCGGTAAAACGCAGCCGAGGCTGTTCGCGCCGAAAGGGCCGCGGTGTTACCATCGCTGGCCTATGACAGCAATTCCTTCCACCATGCGCGCGGTACAACTGAAAGCCTACGATGGCAAACCAGAGAGCATTTCGGTCGCGGAGATTGCCGTGCCACGGCCCGGACCGGGAGAGGTGCTGGTGCGGGTGCACGCTTCACCGATTAACCCTTCCGATCAGGCGTTTATCGCCGGCCTTTATGGATTCAAGAAGCCGCTGCCTGCGATCCCCGGCTTTGAAGGCAGCGGGACAGTAGTGGATGCAGGGCCGGGATTCATGGCGCAGATGCTGAAGGGGCGGCGAGTGGCCTGCGCGGTGGCGGATGCGAAGCTGACCGGGGGCATGTGGGCGGAATATGTGGTGACGTCGGCAAAGACGTGCATTCCGCTGAAGGGAAGCGTGGACCTGGAGCAGGCGGCGATGATGCTGGTGAACCCGCTGACGGCGTGGGCGCTGATGCATGAGGCGCGGAGGGGCGGGCATGCCGCGGCAGTGCAGACGGCGGCGGCCAGCGCGCTGGGACGCATGGTAATCCGGCTGGGGCAGAGGTTTTCCATGCCGGTGATCAACATCGTTCGCCGGGCGGAGCAGGTGGAGTTGCTGAAAGGAATGGGAGCGGAGCACGTGCTCAACAGCGACGAAGCCGATTTCGACGCGAAGCTGCATGAGCTTTGCCACAGGCTGCGGGCGACGATCGGGTTTGACGCCGTTTCCGGCGAACTTTCCGCACACGTGCTGCGAGCGATGGCCAACGGAGGGCGCCTGCTGGTGTATGGCGGGCTGTCACTGGCGGCCTGTCAGGCTGACCCGACCTCGTTGATCTTTGAAGGCAAACGACTGGAGGGTTTCTGGCTGAGCGAGTGGCTGCGGCGCAGAAACCTGCTGGCGCAGATGCGGGTTGCGGGCGAGGTGCAGAAGCTGCTGGGCAGCGATCTGAAGAGCGAAGTCCAGGCGCGGCTGCCGCTGGAAGAAGCGGCCCGGGGGCTGGAACAGTACGCCCTGCACATGACGGCGGGCAAGGTGCTGTTTATGCCGGGGCAGTAGGGAAAGAAAAATGGCGTTTGCCGACCCCGCGCGGACCGGCAAACGCCTTACTCGCGCCTCAAGTTCTCGCGAGTCATCGAGACCGTCGCAAAGGGGCTGCCGGAGCGGGTCTGCAACCCCTTGCGACGGAAAACGGAAGGTTACGGCGTGGTGATTCTGGAAGCCACGAACTGATAGTTGGTGCCGTCCCAGAAGAGCATGCCACGCACTTTGACGGATGCGCTGTTGGTGACCAGGCTGATGCCTTTGAGTTCGGTGCCGGGCTGCTGGTAAACCGTAACCGAGGTCACGCCGGTGATCTTGGCGAAGGCCGAATCGGCAGCCAGCGTCAAGGTGAAGGTGCCGGTGGTGCCGGTGATGGCAGCCGCGCTCACCGTGCCGGACAGGGCCTGCTTGGAGAGCGTGACTTTCTCAGCCGTGATGGCGCCCGCAGAAGCCGCGCCGGCGCTCTCGACCTCAACGTTCTGGCCTTTGACCAGATCGGTGGCGGCGCCGAAAACGAAGCTCAGGCCGGAGAGATCGATTTTGTCAGTGTTGACGCGGAACTTGGTCCCGGCCGCCACGTTCACGGTGAAGGTGGTGCCGACGTTGGCGGTGGTCATGCCGGAGCCAGCGCCGTCCGTGTTGACCATGGTGAAGGACGTAAGCGGGCTCGTGGTGGCGGTGATAAAGCCTTCCGCCTCAGATCCCGAAGCTTCCACCAGTTCAACCTTCTTGGCGTTGAAGGCGCCATTCGCCCCGGTGGTGGCATCCACGCGCAGGAGCATGCCCTGCTTGATATCGGCGAAGGCGGTCAGACCATCAGAGAAGCTCGTGTTGGCGTCAACGTTGAAGGTCGCGCTCTGGCCGCTCATCTGCAGGCTCAGAACAAAGGAATTGTTGGCGGGAGCCGCGCTCACGGTCCCTACGGCATCTTCGATTTCGCCGCTCTCTTCATCCTGCTCGCTCTCGGCGGCAACGGCGACGCTGGAGAGGTTGAATACCGGGCTGACGGCGGTGACATTTCCGGTGGCGTCAAAGGTGAGCGACTGCGCCAGGTTTACGTCAATGCTGAGAACGTTGGAGCCGGTCCCGATGGTGACGGGGCTGGCGGGCGTGACATCAACCGTGCCGCTGGTCGTGAAATGCTTTTCAACCGGAGTTGTCCCGGTGGTCGGGATGTAAGTCACTTCCGCGCCGTTAAAGCCGATGCTGGCCTTGGTGTAGGTGCCGGCAGGCACGTTGGAAAGCGCCATGGGCTCCACGGTGGCGGCCAGGTGCGCCAGTTCGATCTCACGCGAGCCGCTGAACACGGAAACCGTGCTGCCGCTGGAAGAGGTGAGCGAAACCGAGGTTACGGTCAGTTCAAAGGCGATCACGGAGTCGGCCGGAGCATCGCCGATTTTGACCTGGGTGTTGGCGGCTGTCGCGTTCTGCACGGCATTGTTGCCGCCGCAGCCGGTGACAGTCAGCAGCAGGCCAACAGCCAAGAACGTAATAATCCCGAAGAGGACCTGGGTCCGCGGCCCAAGACTTGCATTCTTTTTCGAAAATGTAAACATTTTGTCTCCCTTTTTAACTTGTCTTTTCTCAGATAGAGCCGAAGGCGTCTCGCCCCCGCTCAGGAAGCTTCACTCCCCAGCCGCATCCGGAAGAACCGGAATACGTCCTTTGGCGTGAGAGAAGCTGACCCGTGTCGATTGCTGACCAACTCTTTCAGGCGGAGCAAAGATCGGCTACCGCACACAGAGCAAACTTCTCCGGAGTCCGCTGAAATGAACTCGCAGTCGTTGCAGAGGACCGCGTCCCGCAGCGGCAGGAAGCTTGATCTGTTGGGGATGTTGAGCGTGCGTTTCATAGCTGCACCTTCTTTGGCCCTGACTCTGTGTAACGTGAGCCCGAGGCCGCTTCTGGCAACTGATAAAGCAGGTGGCATGCCAGAGTTGTTACTGGAATAAGCCTTCTATTTTCAATAGATTAGATTATTAGCTGGAGGAACAGAGTGGGTGCTTAGGATACAGATGTGTGGCCAAGGAACACAGCCAAGGGGTGTGAAACCGGGGAGGGCAGATTCGGCCTGACCGCCAAAGAAATTGATCAGCAGGGGCCTGCCTGGGACCGGGGAGGGCAATTGGCCGGTAACCAGAACCGCATTGGTTTTTTCGACCGCGGGTAGCGGGAAGAGGCGCGACAGGGCATCACACAAAAGACGCCTTGCACCTAATCCATGATCCGGGGGGAAAGGGCTCGAATCGGGGGGAGACAAGCCTTGAGCGCCACCATTCTATCCATCAGATTCGTGCCCGAACTTGCCGCGCATACCCAGACAACACTGGAGCAGCACGGGTTTTCCGTGATAACGGCGGTAGATTTCAAATCGCTGGAGCAGTGTTGCGCGAACCAGGCCTTTGATGTGGCTGTGATATGCCACGCGATTGCGCCCAAGGTGAAGAGGGCGATTGGCACGATGCTGCTGGACCATTGCCCGCGCGTCCCAATTATTGAACTGTACAGCGGGGAGCCCGATCTCGACTGGGCGAAGCAGGTGCCCAGCGACTCTGCCGAAGAACTCATTCGGGCGGTTAAGGGCCTGCTGGGCGCGACGCGGGGTCACAAGGAGTGAACGGTGGGCACGGCATAAAGATGGTCCCGGTCTTCGCTGAAGGGTTTGG
>DATIWA010000651.1:0-9643 GCA_035465515.1 Candidatus Limnocylindrales bacterium
CAAACAAAACTCATGGTCAGCGATCTCCGCTACATTCGGCAAAAGGAGCTTGACGAGATTCTTGCCGGGCAGGGAGATGATTCCTCGGCAACTCCGGAGCAGGTCCGCGACCTGGAAGGAATATTGACCCGGCTGAAAGGATATGCAAGGAGCGATCAGGCAACGAGCACCGCCATTGCGTTCCTGATGCAGATCGCGACCGCCCTCGGCCAATTGGGGCAGCCGACTCTGGGCATGGGCCCGCAGTTTTAAACCCGATCTGCGCGGTACTGGCGGCTACCATCGCGAGCGAATCGAATAGGCGAGATCAAACAGCACCGCACGGGCAACCATAGAGAGCAGGCCAAGAAGAGAGCCTAAGGCCGGCAAAAACTCCTGCGGCCATGCGGGACGTTGATCGTTTCTACCCATGCCTGATAAGCGCCTCATAAGCCTGAACCCCGCAACCGCCCGCAATTGAGACAGCAAAGGCGGAGAAATTTGTGCAAAATGAGCGCTTTCAGCGCAAATTCTGCGCCCCGGGCGGTCAATCTCCTGGCCGCCCCAGGGGCGCCGATCCAGCATGCATTCATCTTCCAGTTCGAGCTGCTCGCTTACTGAGCTGTCCGCCTTCGAGTTGGCCGGGCTGATTCGCAGCAAAGAGATCTCCCCGGTTGAAGTCATGGAGGCACACCTTTCACGGATCGAGGAGTTGAATCCTCGCGTGAATGCATTCGTATCCGTGGACCGGGAGCGGGCGCGCGCCGAAGCGAGAAGGGCGGAGGCCCTGGTCGCGAGACATCCGGAAAAGCGGCTGTTGGGCGTGCCGATCAGCATTAAGTCCTGTATTGACGTCGCGGGGCTTCTCTCTGAAGCGGGAAGCCGGCTCAGAACCGGCTACAAGGCAACGCAGGATGCTCCACTGGTCGCGCGGCTCAGGCAAGAGGGCGCTATCGTCGTCGGCACGACGAACACCCCTGAATTTTTGATGTCGTATCACACGGAAAACTCTGTTTATGGCCGGACCAACAATCCCTGGAACCTGGCGCACTCACCGGGGGGTTCAAGCGGCGGCGAGGCTGCAGCGATTGCCTCAGGCATGTCGGCCGCCGGGTTCGGCAGCGATGGAGGGGGCTCGATTCGGGTACCTGCACATTTTTGCGGCATCTGCGGTTTGAAACCGACTCCGGGCAGGATTCCAGCGACTGGACACTACCCACCCTGCGGCGGGCCATTCTCACTCATCGGCGTGGTGGGTCCTATGGCGAGGACCGTGCAGGATTTGAAGCTGCTGCTGGATGTAACTGCCGGTTATGATCCAGGCGATCCGGCTTGCGTCCCTGTCCCTCTTGAAGTCACAACGGAACGCAAGGCAGTGGAATTGGCGGTGGGTTACTACGAAGACGATGGACAAACTCCAGCCACGGAGGAGACGCGGGCCGCGGTTCGCTCCGCAGCAACCGCCCTTGTGGATTCGGGGTTCAGTGTGGAAGGTTTTCGTCCTGACGGCCTCGACCGGGCCAGGGAGTTATGGACGACGATCTTTGTGGAAACCAGTGCCCTGGTTCTGAACCCATTGGTCAAAGACCGGGAAGACGAGATCAGCGCCGGCACAAAAGAGTTCTTGGCGCTGGCGTCCAGCCGTCCGGCCCTCTCCGCTGAACGCCTGTTGAGCACGCTGATCGAACGAGATCGAGTACGTTCCCATGTGCTGGAGCAAATGGAAAGATTCCCTATCCTCTTGTCGCCGGTTTGTTCTGTGCCCGCATTTCCGCATGCGGAGGCAGGATGGGGAGAACGCCATGCAGCCAATTACCTGGCCACCATGACCTATTGTCAGTATTTCAACCTGCTGGGGAACCCGGCCGCGGTTGTGCCGGTGGGAGTATCAGCAGCGGGCCTTCCGATTGGAGTGCAGATCATCGGCCGGCCCTATAAAGAAGATGAGGTGCTGGCAGTGGCGTCTGCTCTGGACCGGCGATTTGGCCGGAAGCACCTTCTATCGCGCCTCACACCGGCGGATTTTCAGGGCGAATAGCGCAAATTCTTACGGCAAACCTTGTCTAGGTGATGAATGGGCATCATACGACCCCACATTGAGGATTTGTTGGTCGAGCCATCAAGCCGGCGCGACTCCGTGCCCCTGAACTGGTCCCGCTTTCTCAAACGCGAAATACCGCCCGCCTCCTCTCTGCAATGGAACAAACTTGTCTCAGAGAAGACAATCCTGATTACAGGAGCGGGAGGCTCCATCGGCTCGAGTCTTGCGGTGCAGCTGATGGCTGGACTCCCGAAGACCCTGGTGTTGCTGGACCGGTCAGAATGCAACTTACGCTCCCTCCAGCGCAGGTACCTGGAACGGCAAGTGACCTTGCCGCGGGTCGAGTTTATCCAGGGCGACATCCTGGACCAGCGGTTCCTGGATGACCTATTTCGGACTTATGAGCCCGAAATCGTGTTTCATGCCGCTGCGCTCAAACACCTGCCGCCGCTCGAATCAGACCCTTTTGCCGCCCTGGAGAACAATGTATTGGGCACGTTCAACCTCTTAAGGATGGTGGATTGCTCCCGGGTCGAATACTTTGTAAATGTTTCCACAGACAAAGCGGTAAATCCAACAAGCGTTCTCGGGGTATCCAAGCGAATTGTAGAACTCCTCCTGCTGGCGGGTTATCGTACAGATCCGTTGCGGCTGTCGGTGAGGCTGGGGAACGTTCTCGAAAGTTCCGGCAGCGTGGTCCCACATTTCCTGCGGTGTTTACGAGAAGGCTCTCCACTCAGCATCACCGACCCGCAGGCTTCCAGATACTTCCTCACCATGGAGGAAGCGGCCCTGTTCCTGGTGGGGTCATTGCAATTTCCAGAGAGTTGCATGGTCCTTCCGGAAATGGGCGTACCCAGGACCGTGATGGAACTGGTAATTTTCCTGCTCAATGAATTTCAGATCCATCCGTGTCTCCAGTCCATGACCTTCACCGGTTTGCGAGATGGCGAAAAGCGCTCAGAGCAGCTTACGCACGATTATGAACGCGTGAATCAGCATGCCGGCCCATTGCGGACGATCATCGGGCATGGCATCTTTTGCCCGGACCGATTTCCGGACGACTTCGCCTGGCTGCTCAAACTCGTGGTGGAGCGACGCAAAAAAGGCCTGCTCGATTCGCTTCTGCGCCTTGTGCCGGAGTTCCGTCCCAGCCCTGCGTTCCTGCGTTGTATTTCCTGAGCCGGAGCTTCGGGGGCATGCGGCAGCAGCTTACCTCGGCAAAGGGGATGGCGAAAAAAATCTTCAGGAGCTTAGTAGGGGATTTAACTGTTTTTCATGTCAAACGAAACCGCCACTTCGTTCGAAAATATTCAGGGCCTCTGCATGAGATGCGGTGGTCGCGTGGAGATAGCTGCCAGAGCTCGCCGCAGAAAGGCCGCTGGCACCCGGAGCCGCCCGCTTACACCTGTTGGCCGCCCTCGACGGCAACCCAGGCTGATGTTCCTGTGGGGGTTCATCGGCAGTTTTGTGGCATTCGCTGGCGCGTGGGAACTCACTTTCAGGATAGCGGCCGGTTTCCGCCATGTGGAAGCCCTGTTCTGGGGAATCTATCTGGCCAATGCAATATTTGGACTGACCGGAATCATTAAAGCAGCGAGGCTCTCCTCGAGCACGGCTTGCGAAACTTCCATGATCGGGGATGTCCGAATGCGGTTCATGTTCGGATGGCTCTGTTTCACCGGCCTTCTGTTCCTCATCTCAGTATCTGCCTGGGCGCTAAGCACCAGCTATCTGGGCCGCTTCACCATGGCGGGCTAACAGCCGCGCGGACGATGAACTTCCGGCGCTGTTGCCCGACCTCAATCCTGCCTCCTGTAGCGGACCACCTCAACATCCGATACGGCGATCAGGCCCTCACCCAACATTGCGTCGAGGTGCGGAATCAACTGGCGTATCTTTTCGTCCGAGTCAACAATGGTGACGACAATCGGCGCATCCGAAGACAAGCGGAACCCGTGAGCGCGATGGATCCGCGTGCTCGCGCCGTACCCTTCAAACCCCCTGTAGACCGTGGCGCCGGCGATGTCCAGTTCCTGGCATTTGTGAACGATGGCCTCGTGCAGCGGCTTGCCCTGGAACTTATCATCTTCGCCGAAATGAATTCTTACGAGCTTGGCCTTGCCTTCAAGTTTCATCAGCGGGACTCTCTGCGGCGCTCCGCTCTCCTGAAATCGTGGCTGTACTTGACGATGTCAACGTCTGACAGCACCACCAGGCCGGCCCCAATCATTTCGTCCAGTACCGGAAGGCAGGCCCGAATCTTCTCTTCTGAGTCAACCACGGAAAGGACGATCGGCCGGTCCTTGGAAAAACCAAAAGCTCTCTCTTTACGAAGCCGCCGGTTGGCCCCATAGCCGGCAATACCTTCGTAAACCGTCACTCCCGCAATGTCGTTTGCGCGGAGGCTCTCGATGAGCGCCTGATAAAGCGGCTTGTCTCTCCACCTGTCCTGCTCACCGATGTAAATCCTCATGAGCTTCGCTTTTCCCTCAATCTTGATCGTGGACTCCGGCGTGCCCTCAGGCCCGGTCTGAGCAGGACCGGCCGGTTTGATGATCTCGGTAGGCTGAACGTCAATCAGTCCTGTTCCCGCCATTACAAACAGTTTCGGCAGAAGAGCTTCAACCTTTTCCGCCTCCTCAATGAATTCGATCTTGATCGGCAGGTCTTCGGTGAGCCGCAGGATACGTGTTGTGTGGAGATGGTTGTCCGCGCCAAACCCGGACATTCCGCGCAGGACCGTAGCGCCGGATACACCCCGATAGAAAAGAAAATCGAGGATAGCCGCATAGAGCGCTTTCCCGTGGTATTGACGGTCTTCGCTCACGTAAATGCAGACTTTCTTCGCGGGACCTTGCTTAAGCACTCAGCCTCCAAAAGATCACAATCCATCTTGAGATGAGCCGGCTCGGTGGAGCGATTGAGGAATTCTCTTCCTTCTCCAGCGGGAACCAAGTCATGCCACGAACCTCCCGGAAACCATTCCCAACCAGACGGCGATGAAACCAAGCGCCACGCTGAGGACCACGTTCAGACCTGCGATCAGCAGCTGCCCGTCTCGGGCCGCTGCCAGCGTTTCCCACTCGAAAGTAGAAAACGTGGTGTAAGCGCCAACGAATCCAATGGGAATCAAGTACCTCCAGTTGGCGCTCCAATGGGCGCGCTCGGTCAGGACTGTCAAAACAAAGCCGACGAGAAACGACCCTGAAATGTTGATGACAAATGTCCCGTAGGGGAACCGGGGCCCCATTTTCTGGTAAATGAGGCCTCCCACCCAGAACCGGGCGATTGCTCCCAGGAACCCGCCAACACCTACCATTATGTACTTTCCCAAGTCAGTCCTTCCCTTTCTTTAAACTCCGGAAATGGCCAGCATTCCAGTTCCACAAACCGGCGCCATGCTCTGGAACCAATCCAGGTTCCATACCAGAAGGCGAAACCCGGCGGACATATGGCCGGGCGTGGCAAGACTCCTGACAGTATGTCGCGTTTCTGCTGATTTTTCGTTGATCGCCGGACATTCTGATGCCTCCCTCTAGGAGTCATCATCTGTCCCGACTATTTGGAGGGGCAGCGGTTAACGGTGAACTCCTTCACCGTACATGCTGGAATTCCTGTTCATTACAATGCCAAACGCGGTTCGAAGTCAAGGAATTTGCTCGTTCGGTGGCCTGCCTGCCAAACGAACGCGGCTTCACGCCGTCGCTGTCGCCGGGCTGACGGTCCCTGGTGGCGGAACGCTTTGCGGAACCATCATTGGGCGGTTTTCCCGCTAACCCGGCGCGCATCGCGGAGACCGCGGAAGCGCGCCGGATTCTTCAATCTAGCGGCGTTTGTGCCGCCGCGGTTTGGGTTCGGGAGGCTGACCGGGGTTCGATTTGCCGGGAAGTTCGCCGGGCTTTACCCCGACCTCCGTGGGCCCCAGGTCGTCGTATTCCGGACGGCTCTTCCCTTGCAGGTATTTGTCGAACCAGCCGACGATGTGTTCCAGACGTTCCACGCGATGCCATGGCTGGCCGGAGCGTGAAAGCTCGTGTGATTCGCCGGGAAAGCGCACCATGATCACCGGACGCTTCAGGAACTTGAGCGCGCGGAACATCTCTTCTCCGCCGGCCGCCGGTGGCGTGCGATAGTCGGCGTCACCCAGAATCAACATCAGCGGCGTGTGCACGTTCTGTATGTAGGTGATCGGCGAGCGGTTTACGTAATCCTGAGGGTCTTCAAAAGGCGGCGCCTTGAACCATGAAGGATGGAAAAGGGTGAAATCCGCCACGTACCACCAGGCTGCCCAGCTCGCGATGTCGCGCTGCGAGACCGCCGCTGCAAAGCGGTCGGTGTGGCCGATGACCCAGTTGGTCAGCAGGCCGCCGCCGCTGCCGCCGGTGACGCCAAGCTTTTTGGGGTCGATGTAGCCCTTCTTCATGACCTCATCCACGCCGGCCATCAGGTCCTTGAAATCGTCTCCCGGGTAGCGATACTGGATGATATTGCCGAACTCCTGCCCGTAGGACGTGCTGCCGCGCGGATTGGGGTAGAGCACCACATAGCCTTTGGCAGCCATCCACTGGAATTCATGGTCAAAGACCCAGCCATACGCGGCGTGCGGCCCGCCGTGAATATTAAGGATGAGTGGATATTTCTTTGCGGGATCAAAGTCCGGCGGTTTCTGGATCCAGGCCTGGATCTTCTTGCCGTCAAAGCTGGTGTACCAGATTTCTTCAGGCTCGGTGAGGTTGAGCTGCGAAAACAGCTTCTGGTTGATGTGCGTGAGCTGCCTGGGCTGAGCGCCTGGCGATTCGATCCAGAAAAGATCGCCTATGCTGGTTGGGGTGGAGATGAGCGCCACAAACTTTGCTCCGTCTCCGCTGGCGCAATAATGTTCAACCTCCTGGTTACCGCTGGTCACCGGCGTGATCTTGCCGGACGCGGCGTCAAACTGCATGAGGTTGCCGTGGCCCTGTTCGGCGGTGGTGGTGTAGAGGCTTTTGCCATCGCGTGACCAGATGACCTTGCCGCCACCTCCCGCGCGCGGCGTTCCCTGATCGCCAAAAACTCCACTGCAAACGTCGTAATCAAAGTCGGCGGTCAGGTTGTGCGGTTTGGCGTTGGCTTCCAGATCAACCACCCACAGGTCCGGCTCCGTGTACGACTGCACCGGCTGCTCCACGGAAGCGCAGAAGGCGAGGCGCTTGCCGTCCGGACTGAGGGACATTCCCCGCGGCGCCATATTAATGGTCATGATTTTCTCGGGTTCGCCGCCGGCGGGCGCCACCGAATAAACATCGGCGTGCGGAAACTCGTACGAAGGGTCTTCAACCCTGGTGGTTGTGAAATAAACCCGGCTGGAATCAGGCGACCACATGATCCCGTTTTCCTGAAATTTGCCAGTGGTGAGCTGTTTTGGCGTAACAGGCTCTTCCGAACTCTGCGGCGCAGCCAGCACCCAGATATGCTGCGGATGTTTGGGATCGAGATAGCCCACGCCGTTGAGCCGGTAGATGGACCGGGTGATCACGCGCACGTCGCTTTCGTGCTCCAGCTCAGTCTTGTCGTCCGGCTTTGTTTTATGGTCTTTTTTCTGTTTGGCCAGGTCTTCCGCATTGGTGTCACTGGTAAAAGCGATCCATTTGCTGTCCGGCGACCACACAGGTCCGCTCGCTCCACGCGGCAGGTCTGTAACCTTCCATGATTCGCCGCCACTCAAAGGCAGCAGGTAGAGCTGAGGCGCGGGCGGTCGCGTTCCCGGACCTGCGCCCGGGGCGGCCGGATGTCCATTGGCCTCCGGGACGCGCACGAACACCAGCCACTTGCCGTCCGGAGACCATTGCGGCGACGCGTCATGCTTGCCGTCGGTCATACGGCGCGGCGGTTCGTCGCCCCGAGTGGAGACCGACCAGATGGAAGTATCGTAGCCGTCCTTCTTCTCGTTGACGGAGACCTTCACGAAAGCCACGCGCGAACCGTCCGGAGAAACCTGCGGGTCGCCAATCCAGTTGAACTGGAAAATATCTTTCTCTGTTATGGCACGCTTCTGCGCCAACGCGGCAATGGCGGTGGCAAGAACGACTACAGGCAGCAGCAGACGGACAAAACGATGCATGTAAGCTCCTGTTTCTGGAAAACGGAATGTTATAGCACAGACCACTGGCTTAATGTTACGGGTGTAATATTGCCATCCATCTTAACTTCGCATAGGATCACGCCCGTCCGAAACTCACAAACCACTTGTAGCGTGCAAGCCTTCCGGGGCGCGTCTAGAGGGTTTCACCAACCTCGGGCAATTTGATATCGCCGTCTGTGCGGCGCATTTGCGCCGTACGCTTCGGCCCAAATCTTTAGAGACGCGCAACCAACTTATGTCGAACAAGAAGGTTCTTCTGGTGGATGATTCAGCCACCGCCCTGATGATGGGACAAATGATTCTCGCGCAGCGCACCAGCTACGACCTGGTGACAGCACGGGACGGCCGCGAAGCGGTGGAGAAATCCGCCAATGAGCAACCCAATCTCATTCTGATGGATGTGGTCATGCCGAACATGAATGGCCTGGAAGCCTGCCGGGCAATCCGGGAGAACCCGGCTACCCGTCACATTCCCGTCATCCTGGTAACAACGCGCGGCGAGCCGGACTCTGTGGAAGCAGGTTTCGCCAGCGGCTGCAATGACTACGTTACCAAGCCGCTCAACGCGAGCGAACTGGTCACCGTGCTGGAAAGCTACCTGGAAGACTAAACACCGCCGTTAACAATTAAAAGGACATTGCGGATGCCAAAGTATGCACATTCCGGTTCCGTTGCGAACAGTACTGCCCCCGGGCAGGCAATTCGGGCGGAAAGGCTCTCTCTTCAGGCGCAGATCGCGTCCCTGGAAGAACAGCTTGAGTATCGGCGCAGGGAGCGGGGGGACAAAGACGAGAGACATGGAGCGCATGCAGGCGCTCAAGAACTCGATTCCCGGCTTGCCCGCCTGATGGAACGGTACGAGACCCTGGAAATTCTGGACGTGGCGGCCAGCAGGCTGGAAAGCGTACCGGGCCGCGAAGCAGCCATCCAGGTGGTCCTGGAGATTGTTGCCGCCATGATCGGGTCCGAAGAAGTTGCTCTTTATGAATCAGCGGCAGCCGGCGAGGAACTGCGCCTGGCCGCCTGCTGCGGCGTCCAACCGCCGGAACGGATTGCTTTCGCCACCGGACTCATCGGTCAAACCGCGCGGACCTGCCATGAATATTTTGCTCCGCCGCCGGCCTCGGGGCACGGCGAGGCAAACGAGAACAGGATCAGCGTTTGCATACCGCTCCTGCAAGAAGGCTCGGCACCCTGGGTGCTGGTGATCTATGCCCTGCTTCCGCAAAAACAATTCCTGGAAAAGCGAGATATAGAGATTCTCCGCTTCCTTAAAGACCATGCCACGGCAGCCCTGGGCCGGAAAACGGAGTAAAGACCCATGTCGACGTTCGAACCAGCAGGACCGAAAGACATCAGGCGTGACGGCATTCCGGGAGCCCAGCTCGCAGAAGGACGTCTTCAGCAGCAGAGCGCCACGTATCTGCATCCCGGGCAGACCTTTGCGGCCGCGGAGCCAGCGCGAATTTCCACCATCGTGGGCTCCTGCGTAGCTGTGT
>DATIWA010000652.1:0-6720 GCA_035465515.1 Candidatus Limnocylindrales bacterium
AGGAACAGCGCCGGCAGGAAAAGGTACATCTGCATCTCGTAGGGCAGACTCCACAGCGGCCCAAGCACGGAACCGGTATCGGTGATGTTCTGCACCAGCAGCAGGTTGGAAAAGAACCCCCGCGCGCCCATGCTGGTCCACATCAGGCGGCCCGGTTCAAGATGCCCAAGAGGCAGACGGAGAAAAAAGATCACGCCCACCGCTACGATGCTCAGTGGATAGACGCGGAAGATGCGCCGCACCATGAAGGCACTGAACAGCCGGCGGTTGCCGAGCTTCTGCTGCTGGCGTTCCAGTGACAGCATCAACACCAGGCTGGTGTGCACAAAAAAGAGGAACACGCCCAGGATTCCCATGGGCCGTATGCTGAGCGGCCCAACCTGCGTCACGCCGAAAAAGATCAGCAGGTGAAAGAACATCACCAGCAGGACAGCGTTTGTCCTCAGGTAGTCGAGGTTTGCTGAATCGGCTTTCATCGCCCCGGGTAGACTCCTGTCTATGGCTCGCCGCCATGAGCCTTCAAGGCGTCATGCCGGTACTTATGCTGGCCCGTGGCTCGGACCTTGTTCACATAGCTGCTCAAGCGCTTCAGCAGGTGTCCTTTGGCCGCGCTCCAGACCACCGCGTAGTCAAAGATCAATGGAGAGAAGTTGCCCCGGGCGTCCACCAAATGAAATTCGCAGACGTTGACTCGCGGCACCTTGTAAGGATCACAGTCGCGGGTCCAGACCCCGGGTGTCTGGTTCAGGAACGCGTATTTGTAGCCCGCGCGCGCCACCTGCCTGCATATCTCACCCGAATGATTGCCGTTAGGATACGAGAACAGCTCGCATGCGGCCCCAAGCTGACCTTCTATAAGTTTGCGCGAAGCGGTAATCTCCTGCTCGGCCTGCTCCGCAGGAATTCCAGTGAGAATCTCATGCGTGCTGGTGTGCGACCCGAAAACCACTCCGCCGTTGCGCAGTTCCCTGATTTGCTCCCAGTTCATGGTCCGGTCAATGGCCGCGCTTCCCGCTGTGTCTCCATGCCGGATGCGCTCCATCACCTGGTTGCGCTCCGTCGCATTCAAGACCTTCAGCCGTTCGATCACCTGCTCGATGTACGTCTGGTGCTCCGGACTCTGATTCGCGGGCCCCCTGCCGATCACCGCCGCAGCCCGCTCCGGCCAGAATGGCAGGACAGACCCGGTGCGCTGCGGAACAATGAACACCGTGATCGGAGCGCGATGCTTTGCCGCAATCGGAAAAGCGCCGCTGGCGTTGTCACACCATCCGTCATCAAAGGTGACGGCAATCTTCAGCCGCGGACCCGGCGCCCATTGCGGAGAGTGGGCCAGGTCCATGATCTCCAACTCGCGCGCCGCGTACTCCAAAAGGCTGTCAAACGTCTCGCTCCGGACGATCATCCCCGGCAGCGACCCCGTTTGCGTCAATTCCTGGTCACTCAACACACGATGAAAAGTAAGGACAACCGTCCCTTCGCGCCTGACCCAGTTTCTGGCCAGCGCCAGCACACCTGTGACCCGCAGCGCTCCGGCCCACAGCGACTTCATCAGGGCGCGCGCTCGCGGTCTCGCAAATGGGCGTTGTTTCATCCTGTCTTTGCCGGTCAAATTGCCCTCAGCCCGCGGCGCCGGAATTCCAGCGCTTCCTCGCGTCGCGGGAAAGTAAAATAGCTTCCCTTTGCATGGTCCAGATGAATCGGCCGGGCCGCGTTGGCTTGGAGCGTACGCAACACCCGGGCCATGCAATGCGCTCCATGCCTCTTCGATTCCCGAATCAGGTTGTGCAGCGACTCGCCCTGCTTCACCGGAATGGATTCCTGCAACAGCGCGTCGCCTTCATCAACTTTGGCCGCCATGGTGTGGATGGTCACGCCCAGTTGCGGCTCGCCGTGATAGAGCTGCCAGAACGTCGGCATCATGCCCTTGTAGCGCGGCAGCGGCGCGTGGTGGATGTTGATGCAGCCCAGCGGAGGGACCGCCAATACCTTCTCCTTTAATATGTACGGACACGCCACTGACACCAGCAGGTCCGCGCCGCGTTCCTGCAACCCCTGCGTGAAGCCGGGGCCATTGGGGCTGCCTACGGGCTCGCACGGCACTCCGTACGCCCTGGCCAGTTGCGCGATCGAATAAAACCTGGGCGCCGTGCGTTTCCGCGGAAACCCGGCCAGAACTCTGGCGACCGCCGCCTGCAACAGCAGCCGCCCCAATCCCAATGCGCCGTAGAGCCACAACAGTTCGCGCAGCAACTGCACACGCGAACGCTTGCCCATCGCGCGGCAGCATGAGATGCGCGTGATCTCGAATTCGCCCGCATAGTGCCGGAGAAACTCTTCGAAAAACGGCAGGATGTAGAGCGAATCCTCCTGGGTGAGAAATTCAATCTTCATCTCCGGGCCCTCACAGTCTGCCAGGTCACGTACTTCTTGCCCCGGCCCAGTTCCACCATGCTGAACAGCGCGGCCGCGTTCAGCGTACAGAAATAAAGGGGGACCCCCAGCGGTTTCCAGAAACGATGCAGGGGCAGCAGCATGTTCAGGATTGCGGCCGCATAAAACACCAGTTGCGCCGCCAGAACAACGCGGAACCACGGGCTGTCCAGGAGGAAAAGGTTGCTGATGAAGATGGCGATCAGGAACAGCGGCACCATCCAGCGCAGCACCTTGTGCGACCACAGCTGGAACGCCGGCCACCCGAATTTCCACGGCTTCAGCAGATCAGACACGCTAAGCAGGCCGCGCATGGCCCGGGTGACCACTCGTACCCGCATGGCGAACTCTTCCGCCGTGGATTTGGTCGTTTCCTCGTACGCCAGCGCGCGGTCTTCAAACAGGACCTTGTAGCCTTTCCTGATTACCTGCAACGGCTGCACCAGGTCGCTGATCACGTCGTCGGCCAGTTCGGTGTACGCCGCTTTGCGCACCGAATAAATGCAGCCGCAGCAGCCGGTGATGGTCCGGATGCGCGACTGCATCGTCTTGATCAGGTTCTCGTAGTTCCAGAATGCGGCACTTCCCAGCCCGGTTGGAGACTGGTCTTCCGGATCAAAGTATTTATAGCGCCCGCTTACCGCTCCTACCTTCTCGTCCTGGTAGTTGCAGGCGAGATAGGCCAGCGCCCTGGGGTGATAGATCGCTGTGGCATCGGAGAACACCAGCACCTCTCCTTGCGCCGCGCGCGCGCCGACATTCTGGGCCGACGTCTTGCCGCGCCGCTCCGCCATGCGCAGAAGGCGTACCCGGCTGTCGGGAAAGGCCTTCACAATCTCGTCCGTGCGGTCTGTGGAACAATCGGAGAGCACGATGACTTCCATCCTGTCCGCCGGGTACTCCAGCGCCAGGGTCTGCCGGATCTTCTTTTCAATGGCGTCCTCTTCGTTGTAAGCGGCGATCATCACCGATATTCGCGGATGGTAGCCCGGTTCGGCGCGCCTGCGCCGAAAGAACATTCCCGCCAGCGCCAGCAGCAGCGGATATCCCGCATACACATAGAAAAGGAGGAATGCGGCGGCCCAGAAGAAGACCTGCGCCGGCCCGGAAGCGCCGCTAAATTGTGCCAACATCAAAGTCATAATTCTTGCCGCCGCTCCTCAGCGGATTGAAACCACACCAGCCGGCCGGCTTCGAACCGTGGCCATTGCGCTGCCCATAGGCATCCTGCTTACGCCCGTGATGGCCTCCCGCACGGACTCTTCCGGCTCGTGGTCCACGTACATGCGCTGCCACACTTCAATCATCAGCAACGCCCAGATTTTCAGCGCATTGTCGCGCTTGTTCTGCTCATGATCGCTCAACAGCTGCCGCACGGCGTCAGGACGGAAAATTCCTCTGCGCTCCACCGCCTCCGTGGAAAGAAATTTTGCGATCATGGGTTTGAGTTCGCCGTTGATCCACTGTGGCAGCGGCGGATTGAATCCCATCTTTTTTTTGCCGATCACCTGCTCGGGCAGAATGCCGCGCATGGCCTCGCGCACAACGTGCTTGGTCGTTGTGCCGCGGACTTTCATCCGGTCGGGCAGCCGCAGAGCAAACTCCAGCAGGCGGTAATCGGTAAACGGCGCCCGCACTTCCAGCGAATTCGCCATGGACATGCGATCGGCATATTCCAGGCAGTTGCCGCATAGGAATGATGCGGCATCCACGTAGCCGAGCCGGCTGAGCGGCTCAAGTCCGCTGCCCCTGCGAAAGAACTGGCGCAGAAAATCGCCGGAATCACGTCCGGCAACCTGGGCCAGAAATTCCGGAGTGTAAAGCTGTTGCTTCTCGGCCCCCGAGAAGTAGCCGACCCAGCGGATGAACATTTCTTCTTCCGCCTGCCATGCCGATTCGGCGAACTCCCGCACGCGGCGGAATCCATGGCGCCCGTCCGTGGCGTCGTGCAAAAGAGATGACATGCGCGCCACCAGCCCCCTGGTAATCCATTGCGGCAGCCGACGGTACTGGCGGGCCATGGCCGCTCCCGCGTAGCGCACGTATCCGCCGAAAAGCTCGTCTCCGCCGTCGCCGGAAATCGCCACGGTCACGTGCCGGCGCATCAGCCGCGTGATGATGTATTCCAGGATCGCGGTCGGGTTGCCGAACGGCTCGTCGAAGTGGCGCACCACGGTGGTCATGTATTCGGCACAGGCCGGTTCCGCCTTCAGGATGTGATGGTCGGTCTGGAACCTGGCCGCCACCTGGTTGGCGAAGGGCATTTCGTCATAGAACTTGCTATCGGAAAAGCCGATGCTGAAAGTCTTGACCTGCTCTGTGCTGTTTCTTGCCGCAAACGCGGTAATGGCGCTGGAGTCCAGCCCTCCGCTCAGAAACAACCCGAGCGGAACGTCGCTGATCAGGCGAATGCGCACCGCTTCTTCCATCAGCTCTCGCGCGCGTTCCGTCATTTCCTGTTCGGAAAGGTTGAGCGTTGTCCCGGCGGTCTCGGCGGCATCCCAGTACTTCCATGCGCGCTTGCTGAGCCTGCCGTCGGGCCCCGTCTGGATCTCCATGGCCATGGCCGGACCCAGCTTGCGCACCTGCTTGAAGGCCGTGGACGGATAGGGAAAGTAGAGGTACGTCAGATAGTCATGCAGCGCCACCGGGTCAGGTTCAGCCGTCACTCCTGCCCTGAGAATGGCCTTGATCTCTGAAGCAAATACAAAGCTGTTTTCGTCGTGGTGATAGAACAGCGGCTTCTTGCCCAGGTGGTCCGTGGCCAGGAACATCCGCTTCTGCCTGTTGTCCCAGATGGCGAAGGCAAACATGCCGCGCAGGCGGCGCACCACGTCATCGCCCCACTGCTCATAGCCATGCACAATCACTTCCGTGTCGGTATTCGAGCGGAAGCGATGCCCCGCGGCCAGCAGCTGCGCCCGCAACTCCTTGAAGTTGTAAACCTCGCCGTTGAAGATGATCCATACGGACTCGTCCTCATTGCACATCGGCTGGTGCCCGGCCGATGAGAGGTCAATGATGGAAAGACGCCGCTGCTGCAAACTTACCCACACGGAGAGTTCGGGGACCACGAAATACTTCAAGCCGCCGTCATCCGGTCCGCGATGCCTCAGTTCCAGCCCGCACCTTTCATCCGCGGGGGCGTTCCCGATTTGTCCGAAGATCCCGCACATAAAAACCTTCTGTCTTCGCCGGTGGCGATCTTACTTACGCGTACACCGGCTCCTCTTCCGGCGCTTCCGCCTCGAGCTCCGGCTCCTGCCGCGGCAGCTCGGCAATCGCCTGGGTTTCATTGACGATCATCTGCCCGCGCACCACGCACGCCAGAGTCACCCACAAGAAGCCGTTGACCTCCAGGTAGAGCCAGCGATCGCCGAAGAAATTCACTACGAACACGCAGGCCATTACCAGGGAGAAGCCAAGCCCCAGCGACCTGAGGAACGGGTCTTTCGCTGTTCGAAACAATCGCAACCCCAGCCGCGCCATTTTTGCGAGCAGCGCAAGAAAGAACAGCAACCCGACTGCTCCCGTCTCCACCAGCACCTTGAGGAAGTAGTTGTGCGTATCGGTGTAGATGCTGACGCGATGCATCCATTCGTAGGTGTCAAAGCCGGTGCCCAGGGCCGGATTGGCGCGCACAAGATCCATGGCGTCGTCCCAGAGCCTGACCCGGTCCTCAGCGGAGCTGTCGAGCTGGCCGTCGCTCTTGTCGTATGTCATGAGTACGCGCTCCCGGACGGACGTAGGCACCAGGCTTTGCCAGCTCAGCAGAAAAGCAATCAGCGTCACCAGGACCCAGCGTTGCTTTAACACACCAAGAAAAAGGGCGCCCACCAGGATGCCTGCGTACGCCTCGCGCGAGAACGAGTACATCAGGCTGTAGCCGCTGAACAGGAAGAGGCCCCACATGGCGAGTTTGCGCAGCTTCCGCTGCTCGAATGCCATCAGCCCCAGCAAAAAGAGCATGAACTCGGCTTCAAACGTGGCCACGCCGTTCACTCCCGCATAACCCAGCGGACCGCCGTCGCGCACCTCATAGGAAAAATGGGAAAGGTCGCGGCCGCTCATGTTGCTGTAGAACCCTTTGTCCACCAGAAACACTGAAATGCACATGAGCAGCACAAGGATCTTGATCTGCTTCACGTCCTTGATTACGCCGGCGACCACCGCGAACAGGATGAACAGCACCATGTAGTTCTTCCAGTTGGAAAAACGCGGATCGGTGATGACCAGTGGCAGGGCTGAATTCAGCGTGAAGGAGCCGAGCCATAACTGCACGTAACA
>DATIWA010000653.1:0-5003 GCA_035465515.1 Candidatus Limnocylindrales bacterium
AACAGACTTGAGTAGGGAACGAAGCTGAACACGTTCTTGTTCAGCTTCGTTCGATTATTAGAAAGCACGTCGTTCTTGCCTTTCTTTTGTTCACTGCTAAGCTTGAACATTCGATCCACGCTGCCGGGCTTCTATCCGCACTCAGTATGGGCCGCTCTGGGCCCGGTGCATGTTTGGGGTCCGACTTGCTGCGTCCCAGGCCCGTCATCGCTGACGGGCCCGGGTGGTTGGGTGCTGCTATCTATGGGGCGATCTCTTGGGACCAGCCGACCACGCGCAGTCACCCGAACGAGGAGTTGGATGTCACGTTCATCTTGAGAGTGAAGAAGAACTATCTTGCACGATCGAAAACGAGTTCAACATCGATGATTAAGCTGCTGCAGTCTGAGCAATCGCTGCTCGAGAAGCGTTGCGCAACGGTTCATAAACCTCTCCACTGATCCATAGCCGATGCAGTAACACCGCCAGCTTTCGTGCCACCGCAACCGTAGCTCGCTTCTTGGCATTCTTTCCGCCTCGCGCACACAGCTTGGTTCCGAATCGTCGTAAGTCGCAGTCCGGCCCGAATGGGCCCAGGATGTAATGTGCACTGCCTACCAGCAGTTTGCGTAACATCCTGTCGCCTGCCTTACTGACACCTAACTGGGGCTGTTTATCGCCCGAGTCCTCCTGTCTGGGTGCCAGGCCAACATACGGACCCACATCACGGCTCTTCTTGAAACGCAGAGGACTTTCCAGCGTCAGCGCGTACGCCATTGAAGTCACTGACCCGACTCCCGTCACCTGGCGCAGCAACTCCGTGTGCATGTACTTCTCCTCGGCCAGCTGTTCGATCCTCTTCTCGTACGATTTGATTTCCTCGCTCAGCTGCGCAATCAACCCTAATAATGGCCGTACCGTCATCCGTATCTCTGACGGAATCAGCGCCGCCATTTTCTTCGCGAAGCCCTCGGTGGAACTGCTCGGCAGTCTCGAACCCATTGTCTTCACCATGCTGCGCACTGCACTGATCAGCTTGGTCCGTGATTCCACCAACAGCTCACGGGCATGAAGTATCGACAGATCCTCCCGCACTTCCGAGCTGCGATGTTGAATCGGATACAGCGCTTTCGGATCGACGCGCCCCAGCCTGGCCAGCATCGCTGCATCGATCCGGTCATTCTTGCGCCGGCGCCACTTCGCTCGCCAAGAAGGCTCAATCCGTTCATACTTATTTGGAAAGTTCTTGCTTTTGCCCTTGCTTTTCAACAGAGAATCTTCCTCGCTGCGCTTCCTCTGGATGAAAACGTGACAGGGTGCGGCCTGGCTGACCCGGTAAGCCGTCGTCAGTACTCCGACAAACAATCCCATTCTCCTGGCCCGACGAAGAAACGGACATAGCGCAGCCTTCGTTCCAGCGCCAACAGGCCGATGCATGACGGCTGAAAGCTGAAAGCACCATTCCGGGAACCAATCATAAAAATCTTGCGTATACCCCCAACATGCAATGCGCGGACACAATGAGTTGGGGCATCATGGGAATCGTGGATTCCCCTGCGCCACGAAGGCGTAGTATGGATGCGCTGGAGAAGAACGTCCATCGGACGCACTCCAACAACGATGCGCAAAGCGATATGTCGGTCCGCCCCACCAAGGCTGATTCCAGCGTGGGAGCGACGGCCATTTCCCCAGCCACCGCAGGTCAGCGCACGGAGGTGAGACCGTTGGAAGTTGACTGGTCCCAAATCGTCCGCCGCTGCATGGACGGAGATTCCGGTGCCTGGGCTGAGATGGTTAGGACACACCACAAGCGTGTGTACGGGCTGTGCTACCGGTTTACTGGCAACTCCGCCGATGCAGAGGATCTTACCCAGGACGTTTTCCTGAAAATCTACTCGAACCTTGCCAGCTTTGACCTGACCCGCGGCAGCCTGCAGGTATGGATCACCACCATGACCCGCAACCTGCTGGTCGACAACTTCCGCAGGACGCGCAACCAGCGCGCAACTGGCTCATTAGACGAAGGTTGGGATCAAGTTGAAGAATTGAAGCCAATTGACCGGCTCACCGCCTCCGGCGCATCCCCGCACGAACTGGCGGCCCAGAAGGAACTGGCAGCCATGGTACAGAATGCGTTGACACAGGTAAGTGTTGAACTGCGCGAGGCGGTTATTTTAAGAGACTTACAGGACCTGGATTACAAGGAGATCGCCCAGGTCCTCGGAATCCCCGAAGGGACGGTAAAGTCCCGAATCAGCAGGGGCCGTGCGGAACTAGCGCGCCTGCTGGAACGTAATAAACGGGAGGTGATGTAGCCATGACAGAGCGCGCACAATTTCCGAGCTCCCCGGCCTGCGGCCAGTGGGAAACGCTTTTGGCGGAAGCGCTGGACGGGCTGCTGAAGCCTGAAGACGAGGCTACGTTTAACGAGCACATGGCCGGCTGCAAGGCCTGCGCAGCTCTCTATGAAGAAGCGCGCAGGGGTTGCGAATGGCTGGAGTTCCTTTCCCCGGAACCAGAGGTCCCGGCCGGGCTGCTGGATAGGATTCTGGCACAGACGGGACCGGGACAAGTGGAAGGGTTTGGTCTGCTGGCAGGAAACGCAAGTGCTCTGCCGATTCCCCAGGCGCGCAATACAAGGAATCCCGGAGTTCCGGCATGGCAGCACCCCGGCTTTATGGCGCAGGTTCGCCGCTTTGCCGAGCCGCGCCTGATGATGACCGCCGCCATGGCGTTCTTCTCATTAGCCCTGACGCTCAACCTGAGCGGAATAAAGCTCAACGAGCTGCGGTTGGCAAGCTTCCGTCCAGCGGCGATACGCGCCTTTATGGAACGCCGCATCGTCACCGCTTCGGTCCCAATCGTTCGTTACTACGATCACCTGCGCTATATATACGAGGTCGAGTCGCGCATGCGCGATTTCCGCCGCTCCACCGAAGGCGACGATAACGATTCCACCCCCCAGAACAATCCGTCACAGAGCCAGCCGGGCGAATCAAAGAAGACTCCACCACGCAAAGACGGCGGCTCTCGCATGGACCTTCCACAGCAGTCGGGCAGGCCAGAAATTGCACCGGCTTACAACACTTCCAGCGACTTAATGGAAGCTACTCTGACGTTCCATGGGACTAACCGCGCATTCCGGCAGCTCCAAGACGGCACGAAGGAAACGAAAGTAGAAGAGAGGAGCACAACATGGACTGCGTAAATCACACAGGCGTAAGTGCAACCGCCTACTGCCAGACCTGCGGTAAAGCACTGTGTGCAAACTGCGTGCGCAACGCGGCGGGCGGACAGATTCTTTGCGAACCGTGCTGGACAGCTTGGCACAGCTTTCAGCAACCATTTGTCATGCCACCCGTGAGCACACCCAGTCCGGCTTTGGCGGCGGTTCTGGGCCTGATTCCCGGCGTTGGAGCAATGTACAACGGGCAGTTCATCAAGGGCTTGGTCCACGTGGCGATCTTTGCGGTGCTGGTGAGCGCCACGCACGTTTTCGAGATATTTGGCCTGTTCATCGCCGGCTGGGTTTTCTACCAGGTGTTTGAGGCGTACCACACCGCCAAGGCGCGTCGTGAGGGCCGGCCGTTGCCTGACCCACTTGGACTGAATGAGATTGGCACCTGGTTCGGCGTTGGACGCGGAGTGCCTCCCATGCAACCGGGTGTGCCCGGCACGGCTGAACCGAATCAGGCAGCGCAGGGTCAGCCGGGTGCGGCTGGCTATCAACCGCCATACCAAGCTCCCTACCAGGCGCAGTACCAGACGCCTTACCAGGGCTATACACCACCGGCCTCCGGATTTGTTAACCCGGGTGTTCCGCCAGCTCCGCCGGTACCGCCGGTTCCTCCAGTGCCGCCTGTTGAGTGGCGCCGCAAGGAACCAATCGGGGCGATTGTTCTTATTGGACTTGGAGTGCTGTTTCTGCTGGGTCAGTTGGATATCTTCTCTGGCCGTCTGATTCACTTCCTATGGCCGTTGCTCCTTATCGGGCTTGGCGTATGGCTGATCATGCGGCGGATTGAGGACTCGAAAGGAGGGTCCAAATGAACCAGTATTTCCTGATTCGCCGCCTGCGGGGTCCCGCAATACTTCTGTTACTCGGAGTTCTCGCATTGCTGCATACCTCCGGGCTCATTCACGGTTTCTGGCATCTGTTCTGGCCGCTGTTACTCATCCTGATCGGCGTACTCATGCTGGCTGAGCGCGCAGCGCTGGCGGCAGAAGGCGGCGATCCTCTATGGCCGTTCTCCGGTCCAGCGGCGGGAACCGGCATGGGTATCACACCTCCTCCGGAACAGGAGCCGACCACTACTCAAACAGCCCCAGATGATTTTGGGAAGGGCCCTGAAGGAGGACAGTCATGAGCGGCGTACCTCCTGGTGTACCTCCGGGTGGCGGAACACCGCCGCCGTATCAGCCCTACGATCCGAAGACGCAGTGGCGGATTTACCGTGAACAGCAAAAGGCCGCCTGGCGGGCGCAGCGCGATGCCATGAGGGCACAGCGCGATGCCTGGAAGACGCAGTACGGTTACGGTCCGCGCGTACCTTCGCTCGTGGGCCCGGTCATCTTGATCATTGTGGGCGTAATTTCCCTGCTCGTCGTGACCGGCCACATCTCTGCAATCGCCTTCTGGTCCTGGTATGGACATTGGTGGCCCCTGCTGCTGATCCTGGCCGGCCTGGGTCTGCTGGCGGAGTGGGCGCTTGATATGCGCCGCAAGACTCCGGTCCGTCGCAGCGGAAGTTTTGTAGGCATCATCATCCTGCTCGCACTTCTCGGTTTTGGCGCCGCAGCATGGAACCATGCAGGCCCGTGGTTCAACCAGTGGAACCACGGTGACAACGAATTCTTCAACATCTTCGGGCTTCCGGAACACGATAACGATCAGCAGGTTCTGAATGCCCAGGTGGGCGCCGGCGCAACTATCGATATCCAGAATGCGCGTGGCGATGTGAGCGTAACGGCAGGTGACTCGCAGACCGTTGAAGTACAGGCGCACGAGGTGGCCTTTGCAAACT
>DATIWA010000654.1:0-5524 GCA_035465515.1 Candidatus Limnocylindrales bacterium
AGATCAAGCTGCACTTTGTGCGGCACAGCCCGGTGGCGCGGTGGCTGAAGGAGGTCCTGGAGCGACCTTCGGCGGGCGAAAAGCCCAAAGAAAAGGAGCTTGAAACCGCTTCCACCAGTTGACGGCAGCTTCAATCCCTCGCAATACAGCGCACGCCTGAACTGTTGACGCGTTCGCTGCTTACCAGTTTGAGCCTGCCATTTTGGGGCTCTTGAATGCTGAGGACGAAGTTGCATGCGCCGCTGCCCGGGCCGGTGAGCGGGTCCACCGTCATGGTTTCAACCCTTGCCAACTCCAGCCGTCCGTCCTTCCATGCATAATTTTTTTTCTCATAACAGTAAAGGCAGTCCATGTTGGTGAAGGAGTACACCGTTCTGGTTTTGGGATCGGGGCGGGCGTTGGTGAGCCCGGACAACTCAGGCGATGCGACGTAGCGCCGGGCCTGCGGGTCGAACAGCCAGATGCAAAACTTGTCGTTCTTGTTTCTGTTCGCTGCGACTTGCAGGGCCAGGTCGGGGAAGCCATCGAAGTTATAGTCGGTCACGGCGAGTGTGCCAACTTTGTCTTCGCGGGGCACAGGCTCCTCGGAGCAGACGTCGAGAGACTGGATCTGATCGGCGTGATGGAAGATGAGCAGCGATTGGATGTGCCCGGCGCGGTCAAGGCCGAGTTGAACGCTGTATTCGGCCATGCCGGGAACAGGAAAACCGGGCGAGGGAGCCGCACTGGATCCCTGCCGGGCCAGCGAAGGCCGGGCGGTGGTGAGAAAAGCCACGGTAATGAGAATCACGCTGCGTAACATAACAACCTCCTTACGAGCGTTGATCACCAACTAAGATGCCGGTCCTGTGCCGGAAAGCGCACCTATCAGCCTTCGGCAGGTTTCAGCCGGACGGCTTCACCGGCGAGAGAGCCGCCTGGCTGGAGAGCGAGCAGGCGGACTTTGCCGGATGCGGCCGTGCGGCCTGCCGAGTCGGTAATGGTGGCTTCCCAAACCTGGGTCCTGCGGCCGCGCATCAAGGGGCGGGCCGTGGCGCGCAGCTTTCCTTCGCGAACGGCGTTGAGGAATGACGTCTGGTTTTCCAGGCCGACGACCGCCAGACCGATCTGTTTTGCCCATAGCGCCGCGCCGACTGAACTGACGGTTTCAATGAAACCGCAATAAACCCCGCCATGCACGATGCCGTAGGCTTGATGGTGGCGCGGGCCGACTTCGAGTTCGGCAATCACCTCATCGCCGGTGGCACGAAGGAAATGGATGCCCATGGCGGCATTCCATCCGCCGAGTTGTGTGTTGAGGGCGGCGGAGAAATCGCCGTCGGGCGAAGGTACGAGATCAACTTGAGCGGGCTGCGCCGGAGCGCCTGGGTCGTGAGACATGCTCCTGAAGTTATCGCCAGAGCGCGGCCAGCGCAAGCAAGGATTTTTTCGGAAAAGCGCAACGGTAATACAGATAAGGATCATCCTGGCCGCGATTATTTGCGAAGCATGCCCAAGGGGCCACGGTTGCGGAGCAGGATCATGGCTGATCGGACTGCGGAGTCTGGACCAGTTGATCCGGGTCATATCCGTGGCTGCGAACGACATCGAGCACTTTGTCGTACTCAGGGAGAGGCATGCGCGGATCGCGGCTGAGAATCCAGAGATATCTGCGGCGTGGTTCGCCGACGACTGCCCAGCGATAGTCTGGATCGAGGCCGATAATCCAGTAGTCGCCATAAAAGGGCCAGAAAAAGGTGACCCTGAGTTTGGCGTTGGATGGATCGGCAATTTTGGCGGTCCCGCGGGCGGTCTTGATCTTGCCATTCTTCTTGCGACAGGAGTTCACAACCTCCACCTTGCCGTTCTTCTGCAGGGTATAGAGCGCAGTGACATCAGACTGGCAGTCGCGCTGGAAAGGGTTGGGATAGCGGGCGATCTCAAACCAGCGGCCGGCGTAAAGCTGAAGGTCAACATGGTCAACTGTGGAAAGCGGCGGACGCTTCCCGCTGTCCGGCGGCAAGACGGCGGCTGCGGCGCAGAGCGAAACCATGACGGCCAAGACGTTCACAAACTGTCTCCCGCAACCCATGATGGCCGGTCCCCTGAATATAGACAACAGGAAGAATTCCAGGGGATGCCCGAAGCGAGGTTGTTAAGCGACGGCGCAAGATTTTTGCACCCGCGGATGTGAGGACGGCATCGGATAGGCTTGGAGGTCAAGCTATGTACGTTGTAACCGGAGCAACCGGGAATACGGGACGGGTGGTTGCGAACCGTCTGCTGGAGCAGGGGAAGAAAGTCCGCGTGATCAGCCGGAGCGCGGAACATTTGCAGCCGTTTGTGGGGCGCGGCGCCGAGCCGTTTGTGGCCGACCTTTCTGACCATGCGGCGCTTACCAAGGCATTCACCGGCGCCGAGGCCGTTTATGCCCTGATTCCGCCGAACGCCGCCAGCGAGGACTTTCGCGCCGAGCAGCGCCAGGTGGCTGAGGCTACAGCGGGCGCGCTGCAACAGGCAGGAGTGAAGTACGCGGTTACGCTCAGCAGCGTGGGCGCCGACAAGCCCGACAAGACCGGGCCGGTAGCTGGGCTGCATGAATTTGAGAACAAGCTGAACGGCATAGCCGGCCTGAACGTTGTGCATCTGCGGGCGGGTTACTTCATGGAGAACACGCTGGGGCAGGCGGGGGCGATCCCGGCCATGGGAAAGACGGCAGGGCCATTACGCGGCGACCTGAAGCTGCCGCTGATTGCCGCGCGCGACATCGGCGCCGTGGCAGCCGACATCCTGCTGTCCCTGGATTTCAAGGGCAAACAGACACGCGAACTGCTGGGGCAGCGCGACGTCAGCATGGATGAGGTCACGGCAATTATCGGCAAGGCCATTGAGAAGCCGGAACTCCGCTATGCACAATTCCCGCCCGAGCAGATCAAACCGGTCTTCATGAAGCTGGGCATGTCATCCAACATTGCCGACCTGATCCTGGAGATGGCAGCGGCCCTCAATTCCGGCTATATGCGGGCGCTGGAAGCGCGGTCGGCGAAGAACACCACACCGACCTCCTACGAGACGTGGGTGAAAGAAGTGTTCGTGCCCGTGTACAAGGGGCAGACGAAGGCGGCGTAGCTGGTCCTGAACGGAAAAAACCGGCCGTGGAATCAAGCACGGCCGGTGTTTTGTGTGAGAGCCGGGTTCGGCTCAGGGCCGGCGGACGATCATGCCTGCGGATGCTCCAGGATTTTGGCCAGAGCATGCAGTCGCGCCGAGTCAGCCGGGTCCTTCGCCGTGGTGGCGCTCTGTTCCAGGGACGGGGCCATCTGCTTCAGCTTCTCTACTTTGTCCCGGCCCATATGCGACTTCTCCGCGTCGTGGATTGCCTTCTTCAGGGATGCGATCCGTTCTGCGGGCAAAGCCTGCGACCGCGTCAACTGGTCCAGGTACGCCCTGGCCACGACCAACTGCGCAGGCCACTCGATCTTCTGCTGGTTCTGCACATTCAACTCGGCCACGCGAACGGCCTTCGCCGCGTTGATTTCATTCTGGGTCAGGAACTTCGTGGGCGTAAGCTCAAAGACGTCAAGCCCGCGCGCGATTTCCGATCTGAAGATGTGGCCGTTGTACCAGTAGGCAGACCAGTCGCCGCCCAGCACCAGCATCCTGGGATCGATGGGCCCCCGGTCGAAGTAGGCAATCTCGAAAGGGTGCGCCGCGTCGGTGAAGTCCATGACCGAGATGCCGCCCTGATACCAGGCCTGCACCTCGATGTCGCGACCGGGAACCGGGATGAGCGAGCCGTTGTGCGCCACGCAGTTCTCGGTGTCGCCCTGGGCCGCGGGCAGCTTGTAATAGCTGGCCATGCTCAGCTTGTCGTCTTTCAAATGGAAGATCGCATCGGCGCCCCACTTGTTCGGGTCATTCGGGCGGCACCGAGCGCGCAGGCCGCCACCCCACTCGTCGGTAAAGACCACCTTGGTCCCGTCGTTGGAGAATGAAGCGGAATGCCAGTAGGAGTAGTTGGGATCATTGACCGCATCCACACGTTTGGGGTGTACGGGATCTTTGATATCCAGCAGGATGCCATTGCCGGAGCACGCGCCCGCCGCCAGGCCGATCGCGGAATAGACGGTGATGTCGTGGCACTGGTTGGTGTCCTTCGGCTTCTCCGGCCCATTCTTGCCATGGGTGCCGCCATTATTCAGGCCGTTGATGGCGCCGGTGCGCGCGTCCATGAAGACGCGGGGGCTGGAGACGATCTTCGCGTCCTGCGGAGCAGCCAGGGGAACCTTGATCACGTCAATACGAAACAGCGCTGTGTGGGGATCCTTGTCCGGCTCTTCGTCGGAGCAGCCAGCCAGTTCTTCCGGCCGGCGCACAAAGGAAGTGCCCGAGACGTAGATGTAAACGTTGTCTTTGTCGTTGGGGTCAACCACCAGGGTATGGGTGTGCGATCCGCGGCAGGTCTGGACGGCTGCGACCTGCCTGGGGTTCCTGATGTCGGAAATATCGAAGATCCTGACGCCGCGGAAGCGGTCTTTTTGTGCGGCCGGCACAGGATGTTTCTTTTCTTTTTCCGCACCGGCGGGCGGCGGAGGCTCCGGCGGAAACCCCTGCGTGCCGCAATCCAGGCGTCCATTCGGCATCTCCACCGACATGAACAGCAGGTTCTTATACACTGACACGTCACCCTGCCCGCCGGGGCATACCAGCGAGGTCAGGAGCGCGGTCTTTGCCGGATTGGAGATGTCAAAGATGTCTACGCCGTAAAAGTTCCCCTGGAACAGGTGGTTGCCCTGAAACGCAAGGTCAGAGTTCGCGAAGGCAAGCTGCGCCAGCACCAGATGCATCGGCTTGGGAATTTTCGAAGCATTGCGCACATTGAGCTGTCCCAGCATCTTCTGCACCCTGGGATCATCAGGATCCGTGGCGCCGAGCTGAAACGCGGCAGGCTTCTTCAGCAGCAGAAGGTGTTTCATGCCCATGGAGGCTTCACCCGCGCCATAGAGCCCCGAAGCCAGCTTGTAGCGCGGATCATTTGCATTCGATCCCGTCATGCCCGGGGGCAGTACAGGAGGGGTCTCCGGCGCGAACCGATTCTCTTCTTCATCCGCGGGCTGCTGCGCGGCCGGCGGGGCGGCAGGCTTCTGCGCCTGCGCCTGGAGCCGGACCACACCGAAAAATGAAATGATCGCGGCGACGGCCACGCGAAACGCAAGACTGGACACTCGGTTCATTGTTTCTCCTTGGGAGTTTTTTTCTGCAACATTGTCTGCATGATTCTGATCTCGGCGCGTTGCGAATTGTCCGCATCCGTGGCGAAGTTGAACAGTTCCGCATCCTGACCGGCGCCTGCGGTGTCGAACAGGTCCTTCACCATGGTCAGCGCGCCCTGGTGGTGCTGGATCATCCCGGTCAGAAATAGATGGTCGAACTCGGCGTCCCTGGCCTTGCGCAGCGCCTGCATCTGTTCCGGCGTGAGCATTCCGGGCATCAGGGGCATGGTATGGCGCGACATATCCATGCTCCGCATTCCTGCCGTTACCAG
>DATIWA010000655.1:0-1570 GCA_035465515.1 Candidatus Limnocylindrales bacterium
CCGTTTACCACACGGGCGGGAATCCCAAGCGAGCGCAGCATGATCGTCATGGAAGAGGCAAAGTATTCGCAGTGGCCCTTCTTGCGCTCGAAAAGGAAGTAGGCCAGCGGATCGGGGGGCCGGACCGCCGGCAATTCCAGGGTGTACCCGAAGTTGGTTCTCAGGTAAGACTCAATAGCCCGCGCGCGCAGGTAATTTGATCCGGCGCCTGCGGTGATCCGGCGCGCAAGTTCCGGGATACGCGGATCCACACGAGGCAACTGGAGGTAAAGGTTGGCCACGTGCGCGGGATAGTCGGTGGAGACGGAATTGCGGACGTATGGCTCGGGATCGCGGGTGTCGGCTTCAGCAGAATACACGCCAATGCTTTGCGGGACTTCCAGACCCGCGACTCCAGAGGGATGGGCGTTATAGACCGAGCCGTCCGGAGCGATCTGGACAATGCGGTAATCGCCGCCGATCTTCAGAGGCACGGGCGCGAGAAAGAAAATGTCGAGTCCCAGTGGCTCCATCACCACCCGATAACCGAGCGTGGCCAGCCGCGGGACCGGCACCGCCCCGGAATAAAGAGAAGAATCGTTGATCTCCGCCAGATCGAGGGGCCCGTTGGTCAGGCCATGGTAACGACGCTCTTCAGGAGGGTTCCACCATCTCTGGCCGTCAAAGTTGGCCAGCGAGATGCCGCGCCACTTAGGGTCATTCGGCAATTTGCCGTAGAGGACCTGAACGTGCATCACCACGGCGCTGGACTGCTGAATTCGTCCTATGCCGCCGAGCCGCACTTCCTGGTTAAAGCCGGTCATGAGCGCGCCCTGCGTGCCCAGATTGCGCAGATACCCGCCAGTGTTCATGCGAGGCAGCACAAAGAAGATCAGCGCCGCTCCGGCCAGCGTGAGAGCGCCAAGAATGGAAGCGATCCCGGCCAGGGAACGATTAAATCGCGTTTCCTGCTGCTGTGATAATTGGGCCGCGAGCATTTCCCGTTCCGAGCGGCGCATCTCCATGCTGATGAAGGTGGCGATTGCCACCAGGATAAAGAGCGAGAACGTCATCAGGAAGAGCGTGTCCACGGTCAGGACGGCGGCAGCCAGCAACATGAGGAAGGAGAGCACCGCCAGATAGACAAGGTCGCGGTCGCGGCGGACGGAAAAGATTTTCACCACCATGCTGAACAGGACCATGTGCACGGTGGCGTTGATAAAACTCTGTGAGAAGTAGAAATAGTCGGCCGCGTAAAAAATGAAATACAGCAGCGTCATGTAGCTGGTCCAGCGCTCAGGAATCACGAACGACTTGCGCATGAGCAGCAGATATCCGCGAAAGAGCAAAGCGGGGACGACCAAGGCCACCGAAGGAAAGTCCAGCTTGTTGGTGCCCATCAGCGCGACAAAGCCCATGCACAGCAGCAGGTAGAGCGACCACTGGAAGAAGCGCTCGGCGCCGCCTTCGCGGCGCGCCGGAAACCCTGAGCTGGTTACGGAAGGCACATTTGTTATTTTCCCTGAAAATCCCGCGGCTTCAAAGGCAAAAGAGCTCCACTGTGGCCGGTAATCGTGGCGAAAGTGTTAGA
>DATIWA010000656.1:0-3590 GCA_035465515.1 Candidatus Limnocylindrales bacterium
CGCTCCAAACCGCTTGAGTGTAATCTTTCGCAACGATGCTCTCGGCGCCTTCTGCAGGGCTGCTCGGTGCGTGGGCGGCCCTCGCTTTCTCATATGTCGCGTTAGCGACAAAACTACGGCTTTGTTCACCGCCTGAAGCGGGCGTTTAGCCGCGCAAGAGAGCTTGCCACGTCCATTTTCATCTTTGCGAATGAGATGAACATCCCCTGGTGCTGCAGCGGTTAACCGCCCTCTGAGGCTCTTTGCGTCGCCAGACTCACGTTTACGTTTCTCGCTGAGATTTCGGTTGCCGTTTTATTCTTATTTAGTTAAGATAATTGACATACATCGTTATCTATTGAAAACAAAAAGCTTATCCGCTTTACAGTTCTTTAAGTTTCGACTTGGAAAATTCAGAGTTGCGCGTATAATTCGCGCAAGCCTTTCGAAAAACCAAGCGGCTGCAATTTGTTGCGTGAGTGTGCCTTACCTCCTCCACAGCCGGGGAGAGAAGGTCACAGACGTGGTCCGTCGGTGCGGATAGATTCTCACACTCTTCTGCCCGAAAGAAGACTGACACCTTATATATGTGCGGCATTCTCGGGTATACCCACATTTCAATGCCTCTCCCGCCGGGCGTCCTGCAAACCGCCCTGGAGTCACTTGTCCATCGCGGGCCGGACCACCAGGGGCACTTCAGCTCTGAATTGATTTCAGTGGGCGCAACGCGGCTGCGGATTCTCGACATGGCGGGCGGCGACCAGCCTATGTTCAGCCCCGATGGCGACCTGGTGGTGGTCTTCAACGGCGAGATCTTCAATCATGACGAAGTTCGCCGCGAACTTCAGTCGCTGGGCGCGCTGTTTGAAACGCGCTGCGATACCGAAGTTGTCCTTCAGGCTTTTCTCCAGTGGGGCACGAACGCCTTCTCCCGGCTGCGAGGCATGTTCGGCGTCGCCATCTGGGTGCAGTCGCAGCGCCGCCTCATCCTGGCGCGCGATCGCATGGGCATCAAGCCGCTTTACTATTGTGTACAGGATGGCGAGATCTTCTTCGCCTCCGAACTCAAGTGCATCTTCGCCCACCCCGAAGTGCCGCGCAGGATCTGTCTGGACGGCCTTAACTGTTTTCTCCGTCTCAACTATGTCCCCGCTCCTTTCACCCTGGTGGAAGGAATCCAAAAGCTGCTGCCCGGGCACATGCTGGAGTGGAGCGGGGGCCGGCTCCAGGTCCGGTCATATGTCAGCGAAGAGGACAGCGTTCCCGCGCCGCGGTCCATTGGCGAAGCCTGCGAGGAACTGGATGACCTGCTCACCAGGTCGGTGCGCGAACAACTCATCTCCGACGTCCCGGTCGGAATATGGCTGAGCGGCGGGCTTGATTCCTCGACCATCCTGCGCTACGCCTCGCAGCTCAGCGGGGCCCCGGTGCGCACCTTCTCCATTACTTTCCGCGGCCGAACCTTCGATGAGAGCCAATCCATTGCCGAGATCACGAGGCACTTCGGCAGCGTGCATGAGCAGTTCAATCTGGATGAAGAAGTGGACCTGGAGAGCGCCATCCGCAAGATGGCGTATTACTCTGATGAGCCCAGCGCCGACGCCGGCGCGCTGCCCGCATGGTTTTTGGCTGAAATGACCGCCCGCAGGGTGACCGTCATTCTCTCCGGCGAAGGCGCGGACGAGCTTTTTGCCGGATACCTGACCTACAAGGCCGACCGCTATTCCGCGCTGGCGCGCCGCGTTCCCGTCCCGTTGCGCCGCGCCGCCCTGGCCTGCGCCGACCTGCTGCCCGTTTCCGACGACAAGATCAGCTTTGAATACAAGCTCAAGCGCTTCCTTCGCGGATCGCTGCTGCCTCCGGAACAGGCGCACGTTTTCTGGAACGGAACTTTTTCCGAGGGGGAAAAGGAAACATTTTTCCATTACGCCGATCCCGGTCCTCTCTGCCAGTTGCTTGCCGGGATGGAGCAGGGCAGCGGATTGCAGCGCTTCCTCAATTTCGACCTCCGTTACTATCTGCCCGACGACATTCTTTACAAAGTTGACCGCATGAGCATGGCCCATTCGCTGGAGGCGCGCCCACCGTTTCTTGATCCCCGCATTGTGGATTTTGCCGTGCGCCTGCCCGAGCGCTTTAAACTGAACGGGTCGAAATCAAAATACGTTCTGCGCCGGCTCATGCAAGACAAGCTGCCGCCCGGGGTCTTGCGGCGGCCCAAGATCGGTTTCGATATTCCTGTCCATGACTGGCTGCGCGGCGTGCTGCGGCCTTTGCTCGAGGAAACGCTCAGCGCGGACACCGTCAAAGACGCGCAGATCTTTCGCGGCAATGAGATCGAGCGCCTGGTCACTGCCCATCTGGAGAGGAAAGCAAATCTGGGGTATCACTTATGGGGACTCATGGTTCTGTTGTTGTGGATGAAAGAGTGGAAGATACAGCCTCCGGCGGAGGAAATCAGGGTGAGCGAACCGGACATGCCGGTGCTCGATCCGGTTGGATCGTTGTAGCCGCCGCCGCGCTGGTCTTTCTCCTCAACGCCATCAGCCCGCCGCGCCTGATGGATGACGTGGACGCCGTACAGGCGCAGATCGCCCGCAACATGCTTGTCTCCGGCGACTGGGTCACCGCGCGTCTCAATGGCGTCGCCTACCTGGAAAAGTCCCCGCTCGTGTACTGGGTCATGGCCGGTTCGTATCGCGTGTTTGGCGTTCACGACTGGGCCGCCCGCCTGCCGCTGGCTCTGTGTGTAGTCCTGCTGTGCTGGGTGACCTTCCGTTTCGGACGCTGGGCCTTTGGAGCGCGGGCAGGAATGTACTCCGGCCTGGCTCTTGCCACCTGCATAGGGCTGTTTCTCTTCACCCGCATTCTTATCCCCGACGCCATGCTGACCCTTGCGATTACCGGCGCCATCTGGGCGTGGCTGCGCCTTCTCGAGCCTGATGAGGAACACTCGCGGCGCTGGGCCCTGCTCATGGGCGTGTGTTTCGGCGCGGGGCTCCTGCTGAAGGGCTTGATCGCCATTGTGTTCCCCATCCTGGCCGGGCTGGCTTACATGGCGGTCACGCGCCGGATTTTTTCATTGCAGGCGTGGCGGAAACTGCATGTCTGGCAGGTGCTGGCAGTGGCGCTGGCGATTGCCGCGCCCTGGCACGTCCTGGCCACGCTGCGCAATCCGCCTTACTTTGCATTCTCCATGCATAGCGGTCCCGGCGAGTATCGCGGGTTTTTCTGGTTCTACTTTTTCAACGAACACCTGCTGCGTTTCCTGAACCTGCGTTACCCGCGCGATTACAACACGGTCCCGCGGCTGTGGTTCTGGCTGCTCAACCTGGCGTGGCTGTTCCCCTGGTCGGTCTATCTGCCGGGCGCTTTCAAGCTCGCCTATCGTGAAGATTCCCGCGCCGCCCGCGTCCGGCTCATGGCAGTGTGCTGGGTCGCGGTGGTGATGGTCTTCTTTACTTTCTCCACCACGCAGGAGTACTACTCCATGCCCATCTATCCCGCGCTGGCGCTGCTTGTCGGTTCTGCACTGGGAGAAGAAGGAAAGTGGCGGCGCGCCGGGAACCGCTTCCTGCTTGCCGTGGCCGCTATTCTTGCGGCCGTCCTTG
>DATIWA010000657.1:0-2607 GCA_035465515.1 Candidatus Limnocylindrales bacterium
CAACCCTGCTCGGGTCTGAGCGCCTGGGCGGAGGCGCTGGGAAACGGGGTGGAATTATCTATGACGCTCAGGCGTTTGTCAAAGCGCCGCAAAGCACTACTTTCAGTGCAGACGGCGAAACAGGGTTTGTGACGCCTTATCCACAACCTGCGATCCATATCCGAGTAGCCGGTCTGATAAAATCAGTAAAATCCACCCCCCGGGAGATCCAATGCAAGCTATCCTTGCGCTGGAAGATGGAAGAATATTCAGCGGTAAAGGCCACGGCGCCAAAGGCGAATGTTACGGGGAAGTTGTTTTTAATACCTCTCTCACCGGCTACCAGGAAATTTTCACGGACCCTTCCTATGCCGGACAGATCGTAGTCCTGACCAATCCTGAGATCGGCAATTACGGGACCAACCCGGAAGACAATGAGGCCACGCATCCCTACATCGAAGGGCTGGTGGTGCGCGAGTTCTCCGAGGTGAGTTCCAACTGGCGGTCGCAGCAGGTCACCGACGAGTATCTGGAGAAGTTCAAGATCCCCGTTATTGCCGATATTGACAGTCGCGCACTGGTGCGCCACCTGCGTACGCATGGCGTCATGCGCGGCGTGGTGTCGTCCATAGAGACCGATCCGGAAAAACTGGTGGCCAAGGCGCGCGGCATCCGCAAGATGGATGGCACGGACCTGGCCAAAGTGGTCACCACCAAGCAGCGCTACCAGTGGGAAACCGGCACGCGGTCGCATGAACCCACGGAAATCGTGGGTGTGAAGGACCAGCCGCCCAGCCGCCATGTGGTGGCTTATGACTTCGGCATCAAACAGAACATCCTGCGCATGCTGGTGGACCAGGGCTGCCGTGTAACGGTGGTGCCGGCCATGACCAGCGCGGAAGACGTGCTTGCGTTGAAGCCGGATGGCGTGTTCCTCTCCAACGGGCCGGGCGATCCCGAGCCGGTGACCTACGCGCAGGAGAATATCCGGCGGCTGATGGGCAAGACGCCGATCTTTGGAATCTGCCTGGGCCACCAGTTGATTGGGCTGGCGCTGCATGGGCGGACGTACAAGCTCAAGTTCGGGCACCATGGCGGCAACCATCCGGTGAAGCAGCTGGAGAGCGGGAAGATCGAGATCACGGCGCACAACCATAATTTTGCCGTGGACCCGGATTCGCTGAAAGAGTCCGAGGTGATCAAGACGCACATTGACCTGAACGACAACACGCTGGAAGGGCTGCGGCACCGCACGCTGCCGCTGTTCAGCGTGCAATATCACCCGGAGGCCTCGCCCGGGCCGCACGACTCGCATTATCTGTTTGGGGATTTCGTGAAGATGATGGAGGAGTGGAAGGGGAAATAGATGCCACGTCGCAATGACATCGCGAAAATCCTGATCATCGGCTCCGGGCCGATTGTGATTGGCCAGTCGGCCGAGTTCGACTACTCCGGCACGCAGGCCTGCAAGGCCCTCAAGGCCGAAGGCTACGAAGTGGTGCTGGCCAACTCCAACCCGGCCACCATCATGACCGATCCGGAGATGGCTGACCGCACCTATATTGAGCCGCTCACGCGCGCCTATCTTGAAGAGATCATCCGGCAAGAGGCGGAGATGCTGGAGCAGGAAGGCAAGACAGGCAAATTTGCCTTGCTGCCCACGGTAGGCGGACAGACGGCGCTGAACCTGGCGGTGGAGCTGGCCGATTCCGGCGTGCTGGACAAATACCACGTCGAGCTGATCGGCGCGCAGCTCAAGGCCATCAAGAAAGCGGAAGACCGGCTGCTGTTCAAGGACGCCATGAACCGCATCGGGCTCGATGTGCCGCGCTCCGCCCTGATCTCCGGCAGGATGCAGACCGCTGCAGGCGGCGGAGGCGGCTCCATCCAGGAAGGCACAACCTCCAGCACGCGCGCGCAGGACATTCAGTTTGCCATTGATTTCGCGGAAAAAGTGGGCTTCCCGCTGATCATCCGTCCTTCGTTCACGCTGGGCGGCAGCGGCGGCGGCATCGCATACAATCGCGAGGAATTTCTTGAGCTCCTGAACCGCGGCATCAGCCTGTCGCCGGTGCATGAGGTCCTGATCGAAGAATCGGTCCTGGGATGGAAAGAGTATGAGCTGGAGGTGATGCGCGACGTCGCCGACAACGTGATCATTATCTGCTCCATCGAGAACTTTGATCCCATGGGGGTGCACACGGGCGATTCCATCACCGTGGCGCCGGCGCAGACGCTCACCGACCGCGAATACCAGCAGATGCGCGACGCGGCGATCCGGGTCATCCGGGAAATCGGGGTAGAAACCGGGGGCTCGAACATTCAGTTTGGCGTGAACCCCACCACCGGGCGGATGGTGGTCATCGAGATGAACCCGCGCGTCTCGCGTTCGTCGGCCCTGGCCTCCAAGGCCACGGGGTTCCCGATCGCCAAGATTGCAGCCAAGCTGGCGGTGGGCTACACGCTGGATGAGATTCCCAACGACATCACGCTGAAGACGCCTGCCTGCTTTGAGCCGACCATTGATTATGTAGTGGTGAAGATTCCCAAATGGCAGTTTGAAAAATTTCCCGGAACCGACGAGTCGCTGGGTCCGCAGATGAAATCAGTGGGCGAAGCCATGGCCAT
>DATIWA010000658.1:0-4506 GCA_035465515.1 Candidatus Limnocylindrales bacterium
GGTAGCCGGCCATGTGCAGATCGCGCACCGTCTGATCGATAAACTCCCTCGCCTCCTGCGTCATGTCCATCTTGGAGGCCTCTGAACTGGAGGCTTCAGTGATCTGGTTGATTTGCGAGAAGATGGCGGCCATGATGACCAGAAGGATGAACAGGCCCACGGCGGTCTCGACCAATGAAAAGCCTGCAACGCGACCCTTGGCGGTCACCCTGCCGACGCAGTGAGCAAGCATGCCATCCGGCGTTTCAGAACTGCCTGCGAACGACTGGCTGGCGCTCATTAGAAAGCTCCTCGAATTGTTCTCAAACGGACCGGCAGGGCGAACCGCCTGCCGCCCTGAGTGCCTGCGCCAACGTTTTTCACTGCGACGGTGACCACTTGGGTGAAGGGCGTTGGTCCGGGATCAATGCGCCAGCGAATGTCGTAGCGGATCACGGTATTGCTGGAGCACACCGCATACGTCATTGAGTAGTTTGGAAGCGGCGCCTGGGAAAAATCCACCGAGCCGGCGAAGGGGCCCTGCGCAATCAGCGGAGCGCCGCCAAGCGCGGTGCTGATGGGAAAGACCGTGCCTGCGCAATCAGTCAAACTGGTATTTGCGCCCACGCCAGTAGCGCGGGAAGGAATGGCAACAATCCGTTCCATGGTGCTTTCGGCCAGGGCTGTCGCGGTGGTGTCAAACCGGGCGCGGCCGTTGTTGGCGATGGCCGCGGAAATCACGGCGGCCCCGCCGACCAGCCCGATACTCAGCACCAGGGTGGCTATCATCAGCTCAATCAGGCTGAAACCGCGGGATGCGATACGCTTCTTTTTCATCGCCAGACACCCCCGCTATAGGTCCAAATCTTGACCCTGGATGCCGGACTTACGCTTACGGCGGCGTAGGCCACCCGGCCGCCTGTTCCCTGGTATTGCAGATACTGCAGCCATCCTATGCCGGTCTGGCACGGGCTGGTGGGGCCGGGCCGCTGGCAGGGCAGGCCGCGCGAATTCCATGCCAGGCCCGGTCTCTGAACGCCATCCTGGCCGAACATGAGTGAAGTTTCAGTCAGCACCGGTGTAAAGCCCAGGGTCTGTTGATTCAGGCCCAGGGGCACGCCGGCATTGCTCATGGATACGCCGCCGGGAAGCTGAACCATAGGATTCCCCGCAGCCACACCATTGCCGCTCAGGTCCAGAAATGCGCCGAAGGGGGCGGTTGTGGCAACAACTTCGTAATAGCTGTTGTCCTGTACCGCCCGCATGCGTGCCTGCTGATAGAAGCCTGAGAGCTCCTGGGCAGCGCCGCGGATCTTGATGGTTTCGAGAATGACGGGAACGTTGGGGACTGCGATCGCCGCGGCAATCAGAAAAATTGCCAGGACAATTGAAAGTTCGATAAGACTGAATCCGGCTTCGATCGTTGTCGAAGCAGACCTCAGTCTGTTGTGAGTGAACTTCGTGAGTTGGATCTTCAAGTTGCCCGAGTCCTTGTCGTAATAGTGCAGGGCCCGGAAGTTACCTGCTTGAAGTTAGTCTTAATCTACATGAACGCTTTTCAATGACATAGTCGCCGTTCGGGCATGTACGTTTGGGCCTCAGTTTGCCCAATGTTTTCTTCGATTTAATCGGGATTTTAGGAATAGAAAATTCTTAGAAGAAAGAGGAGCGAGACTGGCACGGGGCGAACTCGCCGCGCTATGTGCAGATCGAGATTTTGCTGGAAGGGGATGTGGGGCGGTTTGAAGCGGAGCAACAATCTGGAATTCGGCCATCAGGGCGAGACCGGCTTGCACGTCGAGCCCGCGGCTTCAGGAGCTGACAAAGGTGGCCGTGGAGAAGGAACTGCGGCGGTGTGGAGCGGAGCGACAAAAATGATGGAGCCGACGATCGGACTTGAACCGATGACCTGTCGATTACGAATCGACTGCTCTACCAACTGAGCTACGTCGGCCTGATTTCTATTTTAGGGGACATTTCCGGGACGGTAAAGGCCGGCATTTTGCCGGGCATCCCGGCGTCCGGGGGTAAACCACCGAGGTATTCCCGGAAGTTGAGCATTGCCCGGATTGCGGGTCCGCCGCCCGGCCGCGGCCATGCTATCCAAAATCTCCATACGGAGTCTATTCCCGTATCACGCTTCTCTTGCTTTCCCATATGAGCAGGCGCATACTCCTATGGGTTAACAAGAGGGAAGGAACAATGGGAGACAAGACCGATGTGTGGCAGGGCACGCTGGCCCTGATGATTCTGAAGACGATTGAAACCATGGGGCCGCAGCACGGATACGGGATAGCGCGGCGCATCGAGCAGACCAGCGGCGGGCAATTGCAGGTGAATTACGGGACGCTGTATCCCGCGCTTCTCAAAATGGAGCAGGAAGGGTACGTCCAGTCAGAGTGGGGCGTCTCGGTGAACAACCGCCGTGCCCGGTTCTACCGCCTGACGCGCGCCGGGAAAAGCCAGGTGAAGAAGGAAGCCCGTGAATGGGAGCAGGCGACAGCGATCCTGGCGAGATTTCTTGCACCGGAGAGGCCGGCGTAGAGACAGGAGATTGGCATGAGAAAGCTGCGGGCTTTGATGATTCGGCTGGCAGGATTGTTCCGGCGGAGCGACCGGGAGATGGAAGAGGAATTCCGTGCGCATCTTGCCATGCAGGTGGAGGATAACCTGCGGGCCGGGATGTCGCCGGAAGAGGCGCGCCGTGCGGCCCTGATCAAGTCCGGCGGAATTCAAGCCGCGCGGGAGAACTATCGCGAGCAGCGGGGGCTGCCGTTTCTGGAAACGCTGATACAGGATGTGCGCTATGGCGCGCGCCTGCTGCGCAAAAGCCCCGGATTCACCTTCGTGGCGGTGCTGACGCTGGCGCTGGGCATCGGGGCCAACACCGCGATCTTTTCCGTCGTGAATGCTGTTCTGTTTGAGAGTCTGCCCGCCGCCGATCCGGACCGGCTGGTGCAGCTCTGGGAGACGGAAGTATCACCGGGGACATATCCCTTCGCCGGTCCGGACTACCTGGACTGGCAGGCGCAAAACCACACCCTGGAAGCGACCACGCTCTACTTCGGCCCGCGGCCCACGAATGGCACCCACAATGGGGAATCCCAGCCGCTGATGGTGATGAACACGGAGGCAAATTATTTTGCCGTCCTCGGGGTCAAGGCGCAGATGGGCCGGGTCTTTGCAGCGGGAGAGGACCAGGCAGCCAACCGGCATGTAGCCGTACTGAGCTACGGGTACTGGCAGAAGTCGTTTGGCGGACAAGACGATGTCATCAACAAAACAGTGGAATTGAACGACGAGAAGTACACGATTATCGGCGTGATGCCGTCCTGGTGCCGGTTTCCGCTGCGGGCGGACATATTTGTTCCGCTGGATATGAGTGAAAAGGCGCTTGGCCCGCGCGGGAATCACAGCTACCGGGCCATCGGGCGTTTGAAGAAGAGTGTTACACCGGCGCAGGCCCGGGCCGATCTGGCGACGATTGCGGCGCGGCTGGAAAAGCAGTTTCCCGGTACTAACAACAAAGTGGGCCCGGTGGTGGTGCCGCTGGCGCAGCAGATCCGCGGGGATTCCAAACCAGGTTTGCTGTTGCTGCTGGCGGCCGTAGGCGCGGTGCTGCTGCTGGCATGCGCCAACGTGGCCAATCTGCTGCTGGCCAAGGCGACCAGCCGGCAGAAGGAGATGTCACTGCGGGCGGTACTCGGGGCGAGCCGCTCGCGGGTGGTGCGGCAGCTCCTCACGGAAAGCCTGCTGCTTTCACTGGGAGGCGGGCTGATTGGGCTGGCCGGCGGATTCTGGCTGGTCCGGCTGATTGAATCGTCCAGCCAACTGCCGATTCCCCGGCACAATCCGGTGCAAATTGATACAACCGTGTTGATCTTTACTTTCGGATTGAGCGTGCTGGTAGGGATCGTCTTCGGGCTGGCTCCAGTATTCCAGGCCGCCAGGCTGGACCTTGGGGAAGAACTCAAATCCACGGCACAATCGGTGGGCAACTCTTCGCGCCTGGCGCGTGGCGTGCGCGACGGACTGGTGGTCTTCGAACTGGGTGTATCACTTGCGCTCCTGATTGTGGCCGGGCTGCTGCTGCGCAGCTTTGCCAGGCTCAACCATGCGGAAATCGGCATTGATCCCGACCACGTGGTGACCGGATCCATCATGCTGCCTGATTCCAGGTACAGCACGATGGAAGCCAGGCGGCAGTTCTGCGACCGGCTGCTGCACCACGTGCAGGCGATGCCAGAAGTGCGAGCTGCGGGTCTCTCCACGGTGATTCCGCTGGAAGGCGGCTGGAACGGCACAATCGAGGTCCCGGGCGACACCAATCCGGCCCACGGCAGCCAGCTGGTCGAGTTCAATTACATAACCCCCGGATATTTTCAGGCAATGGCCATCCCGGTGCGTCGTGGAGCCATATTTAGTGAGCACGACATGGACCGCGCCGCCGAAGTCAGTCACAAAGTGGACGAGCTGATCAAAAAGAACCCTGACATAAGCTCCCTTCCTCCGGAGATCAGCTTCGAC
>DATIWA010000659.1:0-11344 GCA_035465515.1 Candidatus Limnocylindrales bacterium
CGGAGCCGATTTGGACAATCGTCCCCCGGTTACGCGACCGCATGCGCCGGAGCGCAGCCAGAGTCCCGTGGACCACCCCGAGGTAGGTCACCTCAGTTACGCGGCGGTATTCATCCGCCGGCATCTGAATGGCCGGTGAAAAAACGGAAACCATGGCGTTATTGATCCAGATGTCGATGGGGCCAAGTTCGCGCTCGACCTGGTCCGCCGCGGATTCCACGGCGGAGGCGTCGGCAACATCGCAGGGTATTGCGATGGCGCGGCCGCCGAGAGACTCAACTTCCTGCCGGGCAGCTTGCAGGCGCTCTTCACCGCGAGCAATCAGGCCAATGGCGGCGCCATCGCGGGCGAATTCCTGGGCGACTGCGCGTCCCACCCCGGCGGACCCGCCGGTAATCACAACCACTTCTCTTCTGGTATCCATGGCAGTTGAGATTCATGGCAGAGGAAGGCAGTTGTCACCGGCCGCCGGCCGCGGCAAAGATAGTGAGGCTGGGCAAGAAATAGAAAACCCCGCAGTTGCTCTGCGGGGTTTTCCGGTAGTCTGTTGGGATTGGCTGAAGGCGCGGAGGCCTTACGCGAACACCAACTTCGCCAGGACTTAAAGACTCACGCCTTAAGCCTCAGCCACCTCACGTTTGCCACTACAATCAGAATTTGTCATCTTTTTGGATCGCCCTCCTTTCCCGTGTATCGCCATATTAGAGCCTCTTTACTTGCAAGTCAACAGTCTCCTGAGTGGAGAATTTGACGAGTGTGGCTACAATAAAGCTCGCCATGAAAATCTTTTTTCCCGCTCTCTTGCTGCTGGCGTTCGTCCAGGCCGGCTTCAGCCAGGACCCTACTTACGCCCGCCTGCGGTCCGCCAAAACCGGCTGTATCAAGATGCTCAATGGTTCTCCCCGGGACCAGGCCGTGGCGCGCAGAGAGCTCAGGAGCTGGGGCCAATTCAAATTGCTGGACAACTGCTCCGGCGCGGATGTTGCCGTCTGGGTCAGCGCCAAGCATTCGCAGGTGGAGGGAGTTTGCGGCGCCATCGTACAGGTCCTGGGCACGTCAGATAATTCAATCCTCTGGTCGGGAACCAAGAGCTGCAGCACCAGGACCGATGTGGCGGTCGGGCAGCTTGTGCGAAAACTGAGACAGGACGTGACGCCCGGCAAGAAACCACAGGCGACCGCCAAGGGGCCTGCCAAGGGCAAGAAGCCTACTTCGTCCAGAGATCACGGCGCCAGTAAGGGAAGCGCTCTGCATCAAAATCGCTCCCTTTGATGGAGACGCCGGCGCCGATATGTACAGCGGCAGACGCTATTTTTTTCCGCAGAGGTTGAATGGGTGAGGCGCCGGTTTCAGACGGCCACGATTCAATCACAATGCCTTTGTCGAGGACGCGATCCAGCACATCGATGAGGCTTTCTGAGGTTGCGCCAGCGTTATAGTGAGCCATTCACAAATTGAGATGCGGCCTGAAGGCCGCCCGTCACTTTGTTGCCGGAGTTTTATGGACGGGTTTGCCTCCCCTGGGCTTTTGCTCCCTCCGTGAGACCGGCTGGCCTCCCGCAATCGAGTCGGCAGTGACAAACCGGGGTTCAATGTCGGTGGGCACGGACTTCAGCCGGTCCAGCGCGCTCTGCACCACAGGACGAACCACCATCAACTGGTCCATCATCTTCTTCGCGCCGGCATAGTCACCGGTCGCTTCCAGGGTCAGAAATTCACGATCAAGCGAGGCCACCACGTCCTTGATCTTTCCCAGGTCCACGCTGAAGGTGCCGTCCGGGTTGGCGATGAAGCCGCCTTTGTCGAGAAAATAGTTGAACTGAATAGCCATGCCCTTGGCATGCGCATCTTGCAGGCCGAAGCGGAGGGTGCGGAATGAAGATGCGAGATAGGTGGTGTAAAGTTGACGCTCGGCGTCAGGCCCATGCGGGATGGGCATCTTGATGGCCCCTTTATCGGCCTGGGCCATGAGGTATTGCAGGGCAAAGAGGCCGGTCACATCAGCTTTGGCTTCTTCAATCGCGCTGTAGAGGTCCTTCAATTCCATCCGTGGATTGGTTTGCCGGCCGTTGACGGCAATCTGGTGCGGTCCGAGTCCGTGGGTCAGTTCATGGGCCACGATGTGGGTGAAAAACAGATCAAAGCTCAAGTCCTTCCGGGCCGCGGGTTGCAGGACAACTTTTGAGATGGGAACCAGCGTGGACTTGAACTTGGCTTCCTGCACGTTCTTCAGCATCACGCGCTTGGCGCCCTTCTGCTGCACCACCTTGTCATCGTTGGGCAGGTTATACGCGGCAGTCTGGACGCCGTGCGCGCCATCGCCGGCGGCAAACACTTCGTTTACCACGCGGATGGGCGCGGCAGCGCCGAGCTTTTTTACGCGATACTGGGGATCTTCCGGCAGATTGTCCTCGATCTCCTGAAGGTGTTGTCCCAGGAAGGCCAGGCGCGTGCTCTCTTTTTCGTCGCGCAGGTTGATGTACGCCTCAAAAGCGGCCTTGTAACCGAAGAGTTCATCATTGTAGGTCTCGTAAGGACCAAAGGTGATGTCCAGCGGGGCATCCAGGTCCATCCAGGCCATGTCGCTCTCGAAGTAGTCGTTGGAACTGAAAGCGTCGGCGCGTGTGGTGAGAAACTTTTTGAGGGTCGCGTTGTCAGTGAGGGCGGCAGCCTCTTTGAGCAGTTTCGCAGCCTGGTCAAGATCGGGTTTGTATTCCTGGCTATAGGGAACCAGCTTCAATTTTCTGTCAGCACCGCGGCGAATGACAGTGAAGAACCCCTCCGCCTGCTCTTTCTCCTTTGGGGAAAGCGTCTTGACCCAACCCTCAAATTCCTCCTTCGTCATGTCCTCAGGATAGAAATTGGCGCCTGCGGGCTTGTGCGGGGGGACCCCGGGCAGGAACGCCTTGTGCTGGTCAATTTCCGACCAAGGCGCCTTGTTGATCCAGAAATAGTGAAGCCGAGCCTTGCCCAGGGGCGACTTGTCCTGCTGCAGCTTGTGGTAGAGCGCCAGATCGCCGCTCCAGAGCTGTTCCATGAACAGCGTGTTGACGATGTGAGCGGCCTGGATGAGCTTTACCAGAGCCTGCTTATCGCCGGCCGACAGTCCTGAAATGTCCACTTTCATCTCAGTGGGCGCAAAGCGTGCCGCCATCTTGTTGAGCGCGGCGGCATCCGGGAAGGAGCTGTCAGGTGGGGAAGAAGGTTTTTGCCGGGCAGTGGCCATAACTGTGAACACCATCAACACAAGAAGCGTTTTGCGCATCATTGATCGCGGTCCTCGCCTTTTAAGGATAACAAGCGGAGCTGTAGTTGGCGAAATCCGAGTTGTGGTTAAATGAGCCAGAATGTTGATGAAGCGCAAGAGCCGGATCCAGAGGTTTGGCCTGTTTACGGACGCAGCCATTGCGGCCCGCAAAAAGCTTGGAGAATATACGGGAGAGCTTATTTCAGTGGCGGAGGGCCGCAGGCGGGCGAAGCGGCGCAAGCGGATTGCCATTGTCGAGGTGGATTACAAGGTGGCGATTGACGGCAGCGTGAATGGCGGCCCTTTCCGCTTCATCAACCATTCCTGTGAACCCAATGTTTATATAAGGATCGCCTACGGACGGGTTGAGTTCTATTCCCTCCGCCGCATCAGGGCCGGGGAGGAGCTAACCTGCGATTACGGCCTCTCGCTGCACGAGGGCCGACTGGCCTGCCACTGCGGAGCAGCGAAGTGCCGAAGATGGATTTGACCGCGGCTTCCTACCGCGCTGCCTGAAGTTCAGCTTCTTCCAACGTCTCAGCTTTTTTTCTGCGCGTGAAGCTCTGTTGTACCCGATCCAGGTACACGTAGTAGATCGGCGTGATGTACAGGGTAAGCGTCTGGGAGAAGATCAGCCCGCCAACCACGGCAAGCCCCAGCGGCTGGCGCGATTCGGCTCCCGCGCCGAAACCGACGGCGATGGGCAGCGTGCCCATCAGCGCCGCCATGGTGGTCATCATGATGGGGCGGAAGCGGATGAGGGCGCCCTGGTAGATGGCCTCCGCGGCAGATTTGCCTTCTTCACGCTGCGCGTCCAGGGCGAAGTCAATCATCATGATGGCGTTCTTCTTTACCAGCCCAACCAGCATGATCACGCCGACGAAGGCGTAAATGCTCAGCTCCTTGTGGAAAACCATGAGCGTGAGCAGCGCGCCCACGCCGGCCGAGGGCAGGCCGGACAAGATGGTAATGGGGTGAATAAAGCTTTCGTACAAGATACCGAGCACAATGTAGATCACGAGGATGGCCATTGCCAGAAGAAGTCCCAGCCCGGCGAAGGAAGACTGGAACGCCTGAGCGGTCCCCTGGAGACTGGTGGTGACCGTTTGAGGAAGCACCTGCGCGGCTTCACGGTTGACGGCGGCGATGGCATCGCCGAGGGCCACATTGGGGCGGAGGTTGAAGCTGACGGTGACCGCGGGCAACTGGCCGAGGTGGTTCACAGTGAGCGGGCCGACTTCCTTCTTAAAGCCGGCCACCGACCCCAGAGGCACAAGCTGCCCGGTGCGCGAATGGATATAAAGCATGCTCAGGGCGGAAGGATCCAACTGGAACTGCGGCTGCAATTCCATGATCACCTTGTACTGGTTGTTGGGGGCGTAAATGGTGGAAATCTGCCGCGAGCCGTAAGCGCTGTAGAGAGCATCTTCCACGGTGCGCGGATCAACATTCAGCGCGGCCGCTTTGTCGCGGTCAATCTGTACCGTGACTTGGGGATTTTTGACCTGAAGGTCGCTGGTCACATCCTGTAACTGCGGCAGACTTCGCAGGCGTTCTTCCAGTTGCGGAGCGTATTGGTACAGCTCAGCGGTGTCCGGGCTTTGCAGCGTGAACTGATACTGGCTTTTGGTGAGCTGGCCGCCAATGCGGATGGGCGGCAGATTCTGCGGATAAACATTGATGCCGGGGATCTGCGAAAGTTTGGGCCGCAGTTCATTGATGATGTCATCCACGTGCGGGCGCTGGTTGCGCGGCTTCAGCCGGGCAAAGATCCTGCCGGTATTAAGGGCGGCATTCACGCCGCCGCCGCCTACCGTGGACATATAGGACTGTACGTAAGGGCTGTCTCCAATTACTTTGGCGGCTTCCTTCTGATGACGGACCATGTCCTCGAAAGAGATTCCCTGGATGCCTTCCGTAAAGGCGAACATCAGGCCCTGGTCTTCACTGGGCAGGAACCCCTTGGGGATGGCCACGAACAGCCAGGCGGTCGCCCCCAGAATCACAAACGAGAGCAGCAGCGTAACCAGCGGATGCGCCATCACTTTCTTCAGGCTCCACTGATAGCCGCGCAGCAGGCCGTCGAAAGCGGCTTCGCTCTTCTGGTACAGGTAACCGTGCTGCTGATGGCTGCCTGCCTTCAGGAAGCGGCTGCACAGCATGGGCGTGAGGGTGAGGGAGACAAAGCCTGAGACCAGAATGGCAACGCCAATGGTCACCGCGAACTCATGCAGCAGGCGGCCGACAATTCCTCCCATGAACAGGACAGGAATGAAGACCGCGGCCAGAGAAATTGTCATGGAGACAATGGTGAAGCCGATTTCCTTTGCGCCCTCCACCGCCGCCTGGTAGGGCCGCTTGTCCATTTCCATGTGGCGCACAATGTTTTCCAGCATCACAATGGCGTCATCCACAACAAAACCGACGGTCAGGGTGAGCGCCATCAGCGAAAGATTGTCGAGGCTGTACCCCAGCAGGCACATCACGGAAAACGTGCCCACAATGGACATGGGCAGCGCCAGGCTGGGGATGATGGTTGCCGAAATATTGCGCAGGAAAAGGAATATGACCATTACAACCAGGGCAATGGTCAGCAGAAGCGTGAACTTTACGTCGTTGACGGAACCGCGAATGGAAACCGAGCGGTCATAGAGAATGTTGAGGTCAATGCCGGCCGGCATCTGCGCTTTCATGGAGGGGAGAAGCTTCTTGATGCTGTCCACCACTTCCACGGTGTTGGTCCCGGGCTGGCGCTGAATGGCGAGGACAATGGCGCGCGTGCCGCTGTACCAGCTTGCCGTCTTGTCGTTCTCCACGCTGTCAAAAACGTTGCCGACCTCATCCAGCCTTACGGGAGAGCCGTTGCGGTAAGCAACAATGAGCGGGCGGTATTCCGCCGCCTGCAGGAGCTGCCCGGTTGCCTGGACGGTGTACGCGGTTGAATGGCCGAAAAGCGTGCCGGTAGGCAGATTGACGTTGGCGTTGTTGATCGCGTTATAAACGTCGTCGATGCCGATCTGGTGAATCGCCAGTTTGCGGGGATCGAGCTGCGCCCGGACTGCATATTTCTGCGTGCCAAAGACCTGGACCTGGGCAACGCCGCTGACCATGGAGATGCGCTGGGCCACGTTTGTCTGGGCGTATTCGTCCACGTCGGAGAGGCGCATGGTCCCCGAACTGAGCGCCACATAGAGGACCGGAGAATCCGCCGGGTTGACCTTTTGATAGGAGGGCGGCGAAGGCATTTCCGGCGGAAGCTGGGAGAGAGTCTTGGCGATCATCGCCTGAACATCCTGCGCGGCGGCATCAATGTTGCGGTCGAGCGTGAACTGCAGCGTGATGCTGGTGGATCCCAGGGCGCTGGAAGAAGTCATGGAGTCCACGCCAGCAATGGTTGAAAACTGCTTCTCCAGGGGCAGCGCAACGGCCGAGGCCATGGTGTCAGGGCTGGCGCCGGGCAGCACGGCGCTCACGTTAATGGTGGGGAAGTCCACGTTGGGCAGGTCGCTGACCGGCAGGAGCCGGTAGGCAAAGATGCCGAACAGCAGAATGGCCACCATGATGAGCGTGGTGGTGATGGGCCGCCGGATAAATAATTGTGTGTTCATCGCTCGAGTGTTCCTGCCTACGATCCGCTCTTGATATCCACCTTGGCGCCGGGAGTGAGTCGCAACTGGCCGTCCGTGACGACACGCTGGCCGGGTTGAAGGGCGCCCGGCGCAATCACGCTTTCATCGCCCAAGGTCCACGCCACCTTGACCGCTTTCTGCTGCGCCTTGAGGTCCTGGTCCACGATATACACGAACGTGCCGTTCTGGCTGGTTTGCAGGGCGGCAGTGGGGACAACAATGGCGTTGGACTGCTCTTTCAGGGTCAGGCCGACATCGACAAACTGGCCGGGCCAAAGTACATGCTGCGCGTTGTCAAAAGTGGCCTTCAGCTTGATCGTGCCGGTGGTCAGGTCCACGGCGTTGTCAATGAAGGTGAGCCGTCCTGAGAAATGCTGGTCGCTGCCCTGCGGCGCGGCGTCCACTTTGAGCGTTTTGCGGGCCGCATATTGCTTGAGATCGGCAAGCTGCTGCTCAGGAATGGAGAATGTCACGTAGATGGGCTCAATCTGGTTGATCGTCACCAGAACCGGAACGTCGTTGGCCTTGACCAGGTTTCCCTCTTTTACGCCGATGTTACCCGTCCGGCCGTTGATAGGCGAGTAGATCGATGTGTATTGGAGGTTGATCTTCGCGGTCTCGACGGCGGCCTTGTCGGCTGCCACGGTCGCCTGCATGGCGGTGGCGGCAGCGGCCGCGGCGTCAACCTGCTGCTTTGATACCACTCCCTCACGGCCCAGTCCCTGGTAGCGCTCGGCGTCAAGTCTGGCATTGATCGCCTGGGCTTCATCACGGGCCAGAGTGCCTTCCGCCTGGCGCAATGCCGCTTCGAAAGGAGCGCGATCAATGGTAAAGAGGAGTTGCCCTTTCTTTACGAAGTCGCCTTCCTTGAAGTGCACGCGGGTCAGTTCTCCGGAAATCTGCGGCTTGATGCTGACGGTGGACATGGCTTCCACATTGCCGATGGCCTTGACCTGGACGGGAACGGTGCGCGAGACAATGGCGGCGACTTTTACGGGCGCCGCCATCTGCGGCTTGGCCGCCTGCACGGGCTCCTTGCTGCCGCACGCGGAGAGCATGGCGGCGACCGAGAGGACAGCGACGGCGGTGAGAAGCTGGTGAGTTTTCATTTGTGTTTTTTTCCTGGGCGCAGGTGATGACCGTTGGAGCCGTTCCCGCCGCTGCTCCCTGGCGGGTTTTGCATGCCGGCCAGCCAGATTCCTGAGAGCGTGGCTGCGACCTGCGTGGTATCGAAGATCTGGTACTGCTCGCCGCCGAATAGCTCCTGAACAAGAAAATGATAGACGACCATGCCAATGAAGCTGCGGGCGGCCAGCAAAGGGTCCGTTTTGCGAAAAGCTCCCAGACGAATGCGCCGGGAAATGTATCCGGCCAGCGCCTGGTAGTATTCCGCGATGAAGGTATTGAAGAAGCGAGCGGAAAGTTCGTGATTTTCGAGCGCCGTGAACCAGAGAAGACGCGTGACTTCGCGATCGCGCGGGGTCCGCGTGAGGAAATCCCTGGCGATGGACTCAAAAATCTCACGATCGGTCCCGCCCCGGTCCAGAATTTCCTGCACGCGCTGGCGCCGCCCGAGGGCGCCGCACAGGCCCTGGATCATGGTCCAGTAGAGGTTCTCTTTGCTGGGAAAATGCCGGAACAAAAGCGCCTCATTGATCCCCGCCTCTTCAGCGATCTCTCGCGTTGTTGTTCCCTGGTAGCCTTTGCGGGCAAAAAGACCCGAGGCCACATCAAGGATCTGCTCGCGGCGATCACTGGCTGAAAGACGTGTGGACATGAGAGGAAAGCAAGTAAGTAAATACTTACTATCAATGATAGACGATGGCGGTCAAAGAAGGCGCTGGCAGAGCCAGTTAAGAAATGTAAAGGCCGCGAAGGAGAGCTTGTTTATAAAAACCCGTCCTCGGATTCGGCGTGGACGATTTTAAACCCTTGCCAACACCACGCTGAACCAGCCGCTGGAATCACTCCACGAGGCTTCCAGCTTCAATCCGGCCTGGCGAAGCAGGCGCGCAATGGACGCTGGAGTGAACTTGTAGCTGTTCTCGGTATGGATTCTTTCTCCGAATGAGAAGTGGAAGGACTTGCCCAAAGCGGGGATTCGGATGGTCTGGTCCACCCGGCTTTCAAGATGCATTTCAATCCGCGAGGCGCGACCGTTCCAAAAGGCCACATGGCGGAACTCATCAAGGTCGAAATCCGCCCCGAGTTCGCGATTCATACGGACGAGCATGTTTTTGTTAAATGATTCGGTGACCCCGGCAGCGTCGTTGTAGGCCTGATGGAGCACCTGGGGGTCTTTTACGAGATCAAATCCGAGGAGCAGGGCATCGCCCGGCGCAAGAGATTTGCGCACGCGCTGCAGGAACTGCTGGGCCTCTTCCGGTTCAAAATTGCCTATGGTCGAGCCGATGAACAGCACCAGCTTGCGTCCCGGGAGAGTATTCAGCCGCGGGAGCCGCTGGCCATAGTCGGCCACAATGGGGCTCACGTGAAGGCGGGGGAAGTCTCCGTTCAGGCTCCTGACCGCCTGCTGAAGGGCAGCCGGAGAAACATCCACGGGGTGAAATTCCAGACGCAACTGCCGGCCCAGGATTGCCTTGATCAGGACCCGCGTCTTGTAGGCGCTGCCGGCGCCGAGCTCCACCAGAGTTAAATTGGCCCCGGCGCGACGTATGATCTCGGCTGAATTTTCCTCGAGAATTGCGCGCTCGGTGCGCGTGGGATAGTACTCCGGAGTCTGGGTGATCTCCTCAAACAGGTCCGAACCCGCGGCATCATAGAACAGCTTGGCGGGGAGTCGTTTTGGATTTGCGCTCAGCCCCTGAAGAACGTCGTCAGTGATCGGGCTGGCCAGTACTGCGGCGTTTTCAAATGCTGTCATCAGCAAGCCTGATTCCGGAGAACTGCCAGCGTGTCTCCGGCGGGAAAAAGTTGCGGTAGCTGGCGCGAATGTGGGAGCGTGGCGTAGCGCAGGAGCCCCCGCGCAACACCATCTGCCCGCTCATGAATTTTCCGTTGTACTCGCCCAATGCGCCTTCCGCCGGCCTGAAGCCGGGAAAGGGCAGATAGGCGCTGGCTGTCCACTCCCAGACATCACCAAAGATCTGGAGCGGTTCATCATCACCGGCATCACCGGGCGCTGCATTAGGGTGAAACCGGGCATCCTCAAGAAAATTGCCTTGCACAGGAAGCTGGGATGCGGCCAGTTCCCATTCGAACTCGGTGGGAAGCCGGGCGCCGGCCCATCGCGCAAAGGCATCGGCTTCAAAAAAGCTCACGTGGCAGACGGGCTCTGACGGATCTACCTTGCGCATGCCCGAACAGGTGAACTGGTGCCAGTCATTCCCGGACTTCTCCCAGTACAAGGGCGCGTTCCAGCGGTGTGTCTGCACGGCCTTCCATCCGTCTGAGAGCCACAGCTCGGGACGTTGATAGCCCTTGTCATCAATAAAAGCCATATACTCGCCGCAGGTGGCGGGACGGCGGGCAAAGCGGAACGGCTGAAGAAAGACTTTGTGCCGCGGCGCTTCGTTGTCGAAATGAAACGCGCTGCCGTCCGAGCCGATTTCTGTCAATCCGCCAGAAAATGTTCTGGCGCTCTGCGCGGGCGCGGTGGCGGAGGCGGCAGGAACAACAGACTGGTACGCCGGGCGCACAGGATTGCTCCAGAAGGCGTGCTTGATGTCGGTGACCAGCAGTTCCTGATGCTGCTGTTCGTGATTGGCGCCGAGCTCCACAAGCTTGAGAACCGCGTCATCGGCCGCGGACGATGCAAGAAGCGTCTGGACCTGTTGATCAACATGGCGACGATAGTTCTGCACGTCCTCGAGTGAAGGCCGGGAAAAAGTGTTGCGCGAAGCCTTCTCCGGCTGCGGTCCCACCGCATTGTAGTAAGAGTTGAAGAGATCCCGAAACCGGCCATCGAAAGCGCGATAGTCAGGTAGATGCTGCGCCAGGATGAAAGTTTCAAAGAACCAGGTGGTGTGCGCCTGATGCCACTTGGCCGGACTCGATTCCGGGCAGGACTGGACCATCTGGTCTTCCGCGCTGAGGGGGGCCGCAAGTGACTCAGTCTGCTGGCGTACGGAAGCGTAATGGCTCGCCAGGAGCTCCGCTTTCGAGGCCTCCACGGATGCGGGAGGAAAACTGAGAAGGGACTTATGATGGGCCATGATGTGTTCCCCCGGCGGTCAACGTCAGGGAGAAAATACTACTCCGTCAGCAGCGGAATTGCACTACGGGCTACACAACGCCCAGGCCGATTAGATGCACCAGGCAAGGATGACGCTTCATTGAGACGATTCTGATGTATTGTCAAAGTGTGTCATCGCTTTCCCGAACCATATTTCATGTTGACATGGACGCATTTTTTGTGTCGGTGGAGGAACTGCGCGATCCCTCGCTGAAAGGCAAAGCGGTGGTGGTGGGCGGCCAGCGGGACGAACGCGGCGTGGTGTCGGCGGCC
>DATIWA010000660.1:0-4196 GCA_035465515.1 Candidatus Limnocylindrales bacterium
AAAACGCAAAGGCAAGACGCTGTGGACGGCCCGGCAGGGCGGCACAAACGTGGGCTACTACGAGGCCCCGGACGGCGAAAACGAAGCGCTGTTTGCCGCGGATTTCATCTCCAACTATCTGAAGAAAGCGGCGGAGGACAGCAATGACAACGTGCGCGTGGCCGTGCTCTACCGCTTGAATTCGCAATCGCGCCTGATTGAAGAGGCCATGCGGCGTTATCAGCTCCCCTACCAGGTGGTGGGCGGATTTTCATTCTACGAGCGGGCGGAGATCAAGGACATGATCAGCTACCTGAAGCTGATCAACAACCCGCAGGACTCAATTGCGCTGCTGCGGGTGATCAACACGCCGGCGCGGGGCATCGGCAAGACCACGGTGGAGACCCTGGAGCGTCTGTCGCTGGAGACCGGCATGCCCCTGTGGGGCGCGGTGGGTGAGGCGATGGAACGGCAGTTGTTGCCGGCCAGGGCCCTGGCCGCGCTGAAGGGATTCAAGGAACTGATTGACGATGCCCGGGCGATGATGCTGGGGAGCTTTGTGGAGCGGGTAAGCGAGCCGGCCAACTCCCGCCACGAAGATACGGAGGCGCGGAAAAAAGCCAGGGCAGAAGAAGAGGATGTCTCGTTCGAGCCTGAGGAGTTGGGTGAGAACATCAGCTTTGATTTTGGCGCCAATGAAGAGCCGGAGCCGGTACAGGAAGCCGACGCCTCGCCTTCCGAGGAACCGGCGGCGGATGCTGTGGAAGGCTTCCGGAGCCCCGGTAGCGCGGCATCCGTTCCGGAGATATTGAAGTTCCTGATTGACCGCACGGGATACATCAAGCAACTGGAGGAGGAGGCCACGCCGGACGCCTTCGCCCGGATTGAGAATTTGCGCGAACTGGTGAATGCGGCCATGGATTCGCGGGACCGCGGGGAAACGCTGGCGGAGTTTCTGGACCATGCCGCGCTGGTGAGCGACGTGGATACGTACGATCCACGGGGGCGGGTGACGCTGATGACGCTGCACTCGGCGAAGGGGCTGGAATTCAACCTGGTGTTCCTGGTGGGCATGGAAGAAGGCCTGTTCCCGCATTCGCGGGCCTTCAACGATCCCGATCAGATGGAAGAAGAGCGCCGCCTGTGCTACGTGGGCATGACGCGGGCCATGGACCAGCTTGTGCTGAGCCAGGCGCGGTTCCGCCGCCGCTACGGCACGGACATGCCGGATGCCAGCGTACCATCGCGCTTTCTGGAAGAGGTCCCGGGCCGGTTGCTGGAAGACCTGGGGTCGCCGCGCGGGCGGAGCACGGCCCGGTCTTCCGTTGACTCAGATTACACGGACCGGCATTACAGCTACGAGGATGAAGACCAGAGCGCGCCGCGCTACGCCGCGCCGCAGCAGAAGCCGCGCAGTGGAGGCTATGCGGGCCCCAGGTACAATTCCATTGACAACATCGCGGAGTTCTTTGCCTCGCGGGGCAAGAAGTTCACGCGGCCGCAGGTCCCGGTGGAGGAGCCGAAAGGCAAAACGTCATTCCGGCCAGGGCAGCGAGTCAAACATCCCAAGTTCGGGGAAGGAGTGGTATATCAGCGCGAAGGCGAGGGAGAAAACGCCAAGATTACGGTACAATTCCCGAGATTCGGGTTGAAGAAGCTGGTGGAGAAGTACGCCCAGTTGGAAAGGGCGTAAGAAAGAACTTCTACCCGCGGATATGGCGCGGATGAACGCTGATTTGATCTGCGAATTGAACAGCGATGCAATTACAACTTATTTTCAGGACAGGTGAATGGCAAATACCAAAGCACTGAGCAAAGAAGAACGCAAGAAGGCCAAGCGTACGGCGCGCAAGAAGCAGGCGCCCAAGAAGCCACGCGATTACCCGCGCGGGTCGAAGAAGGCAAAAGTGAAGAAGATGGCCCGCGGCACGTCGAAGCGGTAAGGCCCGGGCGAGGCCCTCACGTTTAAGACGGAGAGGGCCTCGTGAGAATTCCCTGCAGCAGCATGGCAGAGGAACGCATCGTCGGGACCCTTCGAATCGCCCCGCGCATCGCCAGCGATGCTGGCGCGGGCACGCGCAGGATGACAGCCGGTTAAAGAGGCTTTGTTCTGGGCACCTCCCACGATGGTCCTACATATATGTGCCAAGGAGGCGCTTCTGGCCAGCCAACTTTTTGCCAAGAAGTCCATTGACAAGCTGATCGCTGATTCAGAGAACCCGGAACACCGGCTCAAGAAGTCGCTGGGACCGTGGTCGCTTACCGCGCTGGGCATCGGCGCGATTATTGGATCGGGAATCTTTGTTTTGACCGGAACAGCGGCCGCGGGGGAAAACTTCCAGGTGCCCTCGATCTGGCACGCGCAGGTCCTGGACGTCTTCCAGAACCTGGCCCGGCATGCCAGCCTGTCCGGCGTGCTGATGCATGGCCGGCCGCCGGCCGGACCGGCAATCGCCATTTCGTTTTTGCTGGTGGCGATTGCGTGCAGCTTTGCCGGCCTGTGCTATGCCGAACTGGCTTCCATGATTCCAATCGCCGGAAGCGCCTATACGTACTCCTACGCAACGCTGGGAGAACTGGTGGCATGGATCATTGGCTGGGACCTGATCCTGGAGTATGCGGTCAGCAATGTGGCCGTGGCCATCGGCTTTGGCGGTTACCTGAAGGCACAGTTGGGCGCGTTCGGCCTGACCATTCCGGACAAATGGTCCACCCCGGTGATTGACAATGGCTGGACGGGGTCATACTTCAACTTCCCGGCCTTTCTTGTGGTGTTCGTGCTGACGGTCCTGCTGGTGTGGGGCATCCGTGAATCGGCGGAGGCCAACAATGTGATGGTGGTGATCAAGATTGGCGCCATTCTTACATTTCTTGTGGTTGGCGGAACGCTGATGAACCGGGGAAACTGGCACCCGTTTGCGCCCTCGGGTTTCTCGGGCGTCATTTCCGGCGGCGCGATTATTTTCTTCACTTACATCGGATTTGATTCCGTCTCAACGGCGGCGGAAGAGGCCCGCAATCCGCAGAAGGACATACCGTTCGGGATTATCGCGTCTCTGATCGTGTGCACCGTCCTGTACATCGGGGTGGCGCTGGTCCTGCTGGGAATGATGAAGTACAGCACGTTTGGCGGCGGCAACCCTGACGCCGCGAATGCGCCGGTGGCGTATGCGCTTTCTCATCTGGGCGCGAACCGCTGGTTCCAGGCGGTGATTGTCATCGGGGCGCTGATGGGCATGGTCTCATCGCTGCTGGTGTTCCAGTACGGCCAGACGCGCATATGGTTTGCGATGTCGCGCGACGGACTGCTGCCCCGGTTGTTTTCCGCGGTCCATCCGAAATTCAAAACGCCCCACTGGTCCACATGGATTGCCGGCGCGGCGGTGGGAATTCCAGCCGGGTTTTTCAGCATCAGCGAAGCGGCTGACCTTTCCAATATCGGCACCCTGTTTGCTTTTGTGCTGGTGTCCCTGGGAGTGCTTTTCCTGCGGCGATCGCAGCCGGACCGGCCGCGCGGGTTTAAAGTCCCGTTTGTCCCTCTGTTTCCCATCATCTCAGTCGTTTTGTGCGTGTCGCTCATGGCCGGGCTGCTGGTAATCACCTGGGCGCGGTTTTTCATCTGGCTGGGCATCGGCCTGATCATCTATTTTGCCTACAGCCGCAAGCGCAGTGAATTTGCGGCCGGCAACGTTGCGGCCGGCGGCCGGTAAACGGCGAACGAGCGAACCATGGACAGGTCTTTTATTCAAGCGTTGCCCAAGGCGGAGTTACACCTCCACCTGGAAGGCAGCCTTGAACCGGCAACCCTGGCCGAGCTGAGCCGCCGGCACAACACGCCCCTGCCCACGGAAAACAATCGCTATGACATTCGCGGCAGCGGAGACGAACTCAGCGAAGAAGACGTCCGGCGGCTGTACTCCTACCGTGATTTCAGCGGATTCATGCTGGCCTTCAAGTCAGTGACCGAGCGGCTGCGCACGCCGGAAGACTACGAGCTGACCACCTACCGGCTGATGCAGAAGCTGCGCCAGCAGAACGTGGTACATGCCGAAGTGTACGTCAGCGTGGGAGTGATTCGCTGGCGAGGCCAGGACTTTGCTCCCATTTTCGAAGGGATGGAACGGGGGCGCGAGCGCGGGCAGCGTGATTTCGGCGTGTCGCTGCTCTGGATCTTTGACGCGGTGCGCCATTTCGGTCCGGAAGCCGCGGCTGAAGTG
>DATIWA010000661.1:0-3220 GCA_035465515.1 Candidatus Limnocylindrales bacterium
CTTGCTGGCGATCAGGGTCTGCAAGTGCACTACAGAGAGAAGGCTGGTCTCCATCAATTGCGCTTCGATGATGGGGGCCGTGACGCGGAGCAGCGGTTCGCCGGGGAAAAAGACCGTACCTTCCGGGAGGGCCCAGATGTCACCTGTGAAACGGAAGTCCGCAAGATACTGGAAAAACTGAGGCTCCACGCGCTTAAAGAGAGGCAGGTCCCGCAGATAGTTTATCTCTGCGGGTGAGAAGCGGAGATTTTCTGCGAACTCAATCGCCTGTTCGAGACCGGCTGCGACAAGGTAATTGCGGTGCGGCGGGAGATGGCGGGCAAAGAGTTCAAATGTGGCCCGGGCCCGAAATCCCTTTTGAAAATATCCGGCCGCCATTGTGAGTTCATAAAGATCAGTGAGCAGGCCGGAGCATGTTCCGCCGGAAAACATAGAAGCCTCTTTATTGTTCGATGCAGTACGGCCGTGGAACGCACCTGCCCCCTTAATTCCAGGAGAACGTCTCCGGGGAGACCAGCAACCCTTAAATGGCGGGCGCCATTACAAAGACCCGATTTCTCGGAACGCAAATGCACGGCGGGCCGTTGTTCCGTATACGCCAATTGCTGTGAATTTCCAGGTGGGACCTTTTGCGCGCGGACGATTCCTGCTGGGGCAAAACAGCACCCGGGCCTTAAGCCCGTTTACAATAATGGCTGCATGCCAGTTACCGCCAAAGCGTTAGACGTGCTGCGCCGCGTACAGATCTTTGCCGATCTCTCGCAAACCGAACTCCAGTTTCTGGCCGAGCGGGCCGTCCCACGCGGCTATGCCGCCGGGGAGGTCATCTTCAGCGAAGGGGAACCCTGTACGGGGCTTTTTGTCGTTGAGAGCGGGCATGTCCGGATCTTCAAGAGTTCACCCAGCGGGCGCGAACAGGTGCTGGCGATTGAGGGGCCGGGCAGTTCAGTTGCGGAACTGCCGCTGTTTGACGGCGGAAATTATCCTGCGTCAACCTCCGCCGTGGACCAGGCCCAGATTTATTTCATCAGCAAGCAGGACTTTCATTCGCTTTGCGTGGTCCATCCGCAAGTGTCCCTTAAAGTTCTCAAAGTTGTGGGCGCCCGGCTGCGCAGGTTGGTTGGCATCATCGAAGAGCTGTCATTCACGACGGTGCGGGGGCGGCTTATATCCATGCTGCTTCGTCTGGCGAAAGCAGGCAAGAAAACGCCTGAAGGAATCCAGGTCCAGCTTCCTGCCAGCAACCAGGAGCTTGCATCTCAGATCGGGACCGTGCGGGAACTGGTCTCCCGGAATCTGAGCCGCCTGCAGGCGGAGGACCTCATCCGCCTTGAAGCGAAAACGGTGACCATACCCGACCTTCACCGCCTTAAAGCACAGCTTGAAGATTCAGAATAATGTCTTTGCTGTGACAAAAGTCATGGGCTGCCCAGCCCCGCTTCCCTAGACTTCCTATTGAACCTGCTGTGAGCAGAGGCAATATAAAGGAGAGAAGCCCATGAAGCTGGACCCCAACACGACCGTCCGCGAATTCGCGGTACAAGTGCCCGCCGCAACCCGCGTTTTTGAAAAACTTGGAATTGATTACTGCTGCGGCGGAGGCAAGTCATTGCGCGAGGCCTGCACAAAGGCCGGAATCGCGGTGGAAGACGTCCTGCGCGGCCTGCAAGAAGGCGGACTCGCCCAATCTGCCGCAAGCAACAGCCTTCAAGACGCCGCCAGCGCTGATCTTGCCGCGATCATGGACCACATCGTCACGAAACATCACGGATACGTGAAGCAGGAGATTCCGCGGATCCAGCAGCTTGCCGGCAAGGTCGTCTCGGTGCACGGGAAAGCGCATCCCGAGCTTGCGCGGATACAGGAGACATTCCATGCCCTTTCGGCGGAGCTGACCTCGCACATGATGAAGGAAGAGCAAGTGCTTTTCCCGTACATCGCGGAGCTTGAGGAAGCCATCCATCGCGGCGAGGAGCCCCGCCCGCCCATGTTCGGGACCGTCAGCAATCCCGTGCACATGATGGAGATGGAGCATGATTCCGCAGGCGTCGCTTTAGCAACCATGCGCGAGGCCAGCGGCGGATACAGCGCGCCTGACGATGCCTGCTTCAGCTACAAGACCCTGTATTCGGCCCTTCAGGAATTTGAGCGGGACCTGCACCAGCATATTCATCTGGAAAACAACGTTCTTTTCCCAAGGGCCATTGAACTGGAGAAGCAAGGAGCTAAAGTTTCTCTTTAAGTCTGGATCGGATGATGAAAGAACTGGTTGAAATCGCCGCCAACCCGGCAGATCCGGCCAGCCTGCTCAAGGCCCGTGAAGCGCAGGCCCAGCGCCTTATGCTGGTCTACGCGCTGACCGGGCTTTTCTTCATGTTGTTGCCGGGGACCTTTCTCGGCGTCTGGAACCTGATATCCATCAGCGAGCACCACGGCGCTGCGATTCCGGCGGCGTGGATCCAGGCCCACGGACATGCCCAGATCTTCGGCTGGATTGGCACGTTCATCATGGGAATCGGATTCTACTCCATACCCAAGATGACGGGCGGGAGGCACTCTTCCGCGATGCGCGGGTGGATTACCTGGCTGCTCTGGACAGCCGGCGTTCTCCTTCGCTGGGCAACGGGAGTTTATGAGTGGCATTGGCGCGCCGCATTGCCGGTGTCGGCGGCGCTCGAGTTGGCTGCGTTTGTCATATTCCTGGATTCGGTGCGACGCCACCCGAGCCCTGCCTCGAAAAGTTCCGGCGGCGCCCCGGTGTGGATCCAGGCCGTGCTGGTGGGATCGGCCGGCTTCGGCGTCGGGCTGTTAATGAACCTCATGGCGGCACTCTACGTAAGCGTGAGGGGTACAGGCCCGGCATTTCCGGCGGGTTTTGAATCGCGGTTCCTTGCCTTGCTGGCATTTTTATTCATCGCGCCCACCATCTGGGGTTTCAGTGCGCGATGGCTGCCGGTGTTCCTGGGACTTAAGCCTGTGAACAGTATGCTGCTCCGCACTGCACTTGTGCTGGCTACGGGAGGCGTGCTGCTGCAAGCGGCCGGTTTCTCTCATGCGTCCCCGTGGCTGTTTGCGTTGGCGGCTCTGGCGGCCATCTCGGCCCTTCACTTGTTGCGGAGGGCGGAGCGGCCCGCCAAAACAACTGGAGTGCATTCTTCCTTTCCGATTTTCGTCCGGACTGCGTATATCTGGCTACTGATAGCGACAGGGCTGGGGACCT
>DATIWA010000662.1:0-3404 GCA_035465515.1 Candidatus Limnocylindrales bacterium
AATGCTGGGGATCCCGAAGAATATCTGGCGGAAGCCGTCGCGTTCGGCCACCTGCTGCATTTTGGAACCCGGGTCAGTGATGGCGATAAACCTCTTGCCGGCCTCATCCTTTCCCAGCACCTGCTGCGCGCGAGCAAAGAAATACTGTTTAAAGATGTTGGGTTCCAACGTGCTGCCTGACTTGCTCGCCACGATGAACAGAGTTTTGCCGATGTCAATCCTGGCTTCGACGCTTTTGATTTGCGCTGGATCGGTGGAATCAAGCACATGAAGCTCAGGATGGCCGGGTTGCTTTCCAAAGGTAACGGACAGCACCTCAGGGCAGAGGCTGGAACCGCCCATCCCCAGCAACAGTACGTGAGTGAATCCTGCTTTGCCGGCGTCCTGGGCCAGATCGTTCAGGTCCTGGACCTGTGCGCGCTGGTCTTCGGCAACGTGCAGCCACCCGAGCCATTTGTCTTCCCCATCCCTGGTCCACAGTGACGTGTCGCCATTCCAGAGACGATTGGCTTTATCGTTGATCTGCCAGTCCCGGATCGCGGCATCAACCTCCTGCTGTAAAGGGTCAGGGAGTTTCATGGACAGCGAAGGAACTTTGGTTTTGGCCGCGGCAGGCTGCGCTTTCTTTGCTTCGACGGCCGAGAGCAACTTGGCAAACGCGTCCTCAAAGAGCTTGATCGCTTCTTCCAGAAGCTGGCTGGTGATCTGCTTCATGGAAATACCAGCCTTCTCCAGGTCGCTCATGATCCTGTTGGCAGCCCCCAGTTCAGAATCGATGGTGCGCGCCACGATCCCGTGGTCCCGGAAGGCATCCATGGTGGCCGGCGGAATCGTGTTGACCGTGTCCGGGCCGATCAGCTCCTCCACATAGAGAACGTCACGATAGGCCGGGTTCTTGGTGCTGGTGCTCGCCCAGAGCAGCCTCTGCGTCTGTGCGCCCCTGGCGGCGAGGGCCTTCCACCGTTCGCCGGAGAATATTTTTTCGTACGTCTGGTATGCCTGTTTTGCATTGGCAATGGCGACCTGGCCAAGCAGAGATTTCAGGAGCTGCTGTTCTTGCGCATTGCTCACGGTCTTCAGTTTGCTTTCAATCGTGCTATCCACCAGCGTGTCAATCCGGCTGACAAAGAAGCTCGCTACGCTGGCGATCTTGCTGATGTCCTGTCCTTTTTTCAGGCGGTCTTCCAGTCCGGCGATGTACGCCTCTGCCACTTTCTCGTAGGCTTCCTGGGCAAAAAGCAGAGTGATATTGATGTTGAGGCCTTCGCTGGTCAGTTGCCGAACGGCGGGCGCTCCCTCGTCGGTCCCCGGCACCTTGATCATGATGTTCTCGCGGTCCACGGTCTGCCACAAACGGCGGGCCTCTTCCAGCGTGGCATGTGTGTTACGGGCCAACGTTGGCGATACCTCAAGGCTCACGTAGCCGTCGCGGCGCTTTGTGGCCTGATAAACGGGACGGAGCAGGTCGGCGGCGTCCTGGATGTCGCGGACGGCGATGCGCTCATAGATATCGCCGGCGCTCAGGTTCTGGGCGCGAAGCTGCTCCAAAAGTTCGGAGTAATCGGTGCTGCCGGCAATGGCTTTTTCGAAGATGGAAGGATTTGAGGTTATCCCGCGCAGCCAGTCCTGTTCGATCAGCCGCCGCAGTTCGCCGCTGGTAATCAGATTGCGGCGGATATAGTCCAGCCACACGGACTGACCCTGCTTCTGCAATTCGAGCAGCGGGTTTGCGGCGGAAGCTGCACTTTGGGGGCGTTTTTGTTCGGTGGTAACCGGATTCATGATTCTCTCTCCCTGGTGGCTGCCTGGTGCATATAGCGCTGTTCCAGGCTAAGGACCTTGTTCAGGCGGCGACGGTGTCTTTCCTCGCCGGTAAACCGAGCGTTCAGAAAAGTTGAACACAGATCTTTGGCCAGTTCTGTCCCAATCACGCGGGAACCCAGGACCAGCAGGTTCACGTCGTCGTGTTCCACGCTCTGGTGCGCGGAATACGCATCATGGCAGAGCCCGGCGCGGATGCCGGGGACCTTGTTGGCGGCAACCGAGGCGCCGACCCCGCTGCCGCAGATAAGGATTCCGCGCTCCGAATTGCCTTGCAGCAGGCTGTTGGCTACTGCTTCCGCGTAATCGGGATAATCAACCGGCTGCGTGCTGTTTGTTCCCAGGTCGGTCAGTTCATGGCCGCACTCCCGCAGATACTCGATCAGCACCCTTTTAAGGTCGAAGCCGGCGTGGTCAGAACCAATAGTGATGCGCATTTGAAAGTTTAGTAATCTCCAGCGGTCTCATCCTCGCGCCAATTTAACGATTCAACAGCTCCCGGGCAACGGAGACTAACGCGTCAGGGGTAAAGCCGAACTTCTTTGCCAGCTCCTTGAGAGGCGCCGAGGCGCCAAAAGTCTTCATGCCGAGGCTCCGGCCCGCCGGCCCCACGTATTGCGACCAGCCAAGAGTGGATGCCTGTTCCACGGAGATGCGTGCTGTAACCTCTTTGGGCAGGACGCTTTCACGGTACTCAGGGGACTGGTTTTCGAAAATCTCCCACGAAGGCATGCTGACAACCCGCACTTTGCGGCCTTCCGCGGTGAGCTGCTCATAAGCAGCCAGACAGAGGGAAACCTCGCTGCCCGTGGCCATCAGGATAAGTTCGGGCTTGCCACCCTGAGCTTCCGCCAGCACATAAGCGCCTTTGGCCACCCCGCTTGCGGACGCGTATTTTGTCCGGTCAATCGTCGGAATCGCCTGCCGGGTAAGGACAATCGCTGCAGGTTCGTGGCGGAGCTGCATAACGACTTTCCAGGCCTCGGTAACTTCATTGGCGTCGGCGGGACGCATCACGATGAATCCCGGAATGGCCCGCAAGGATGCAAGCTGTTCGACCGGCTGATGCGTAGGTCCGTCCTCACCAACACCGATCGAGTCATGAGTGAAGACGTAAATCACGGGAATTTCCATGATGGCGGCCAGCCGCATGGGCGGGCGCGAGTAGTCGCTGAAAATGAGGAACCCCGAACCGTAGGGCCGGATCTTGCTCAGCGACATCCCGTTCAGAATCGAGCACATCGCGTGCTCGCGGATCCCGAAGTGGAAGTTCCGGCCGGCGTAACTGCCGGCCTCAAAGTCCTTTTCCCCTTGCAGCAGGGTTTTGGTGGAAGGCGCAAGATCGGCGGAGCCACCCATCAGCCACGGCACATTCTTCGCGAGGGCGTTGAGCACCTTGCCCGAAGAGTAGCGGGTGGCCAGGCCCTTGGCGTCGGCAGGGAATACAGGCAGGTCTTTGTCCCAGCCCTCGGGCAGCCGGCGGTGCTGCATGCGATACAAGTGATCAGAAAGGACGGGATGATCTTTCTTGTATCTTTCCAGCATTTGCTGCCATGAAATGCGCAATTCGCGCCCGCGCCGGC
>DATIWA010000663.1:0-8963 GCA_035465515.1 Candidatus Limnocylindrales bacterium
CTTCATGGATGGCAATCCGAGTAAGCCAGGTTGAGAAGGCAGCTTTTCCGGCGAACTGGTGCAAGTGCTCGTAGGCGCGGACGTAGGCGTCCTGCATCACGTCTTCCGCCTCGGCATCGTCGCGCAAAATCACCCGGGAAACCCGATAGAGCCGCTGATTATAGCGGCGCATCAGAATCTCAAACAGGGCGGTTTCGCCAGCCAGCACTCGCGCTACAACATCCTCATCCTTAAGCTCAGTCTGGGACGTGGCCAACATCGATGGGATAGAAACCACGCTAACCTCCTCTGTACATTGAATAGAGCAGCCCACGGGGCCTGAGGTTACATAATCTCATAAGCAACTGAAGGGCAAAATCGGGCGAAAACAGGGGCATGGTCTGGCGGGTTGGCGCCTGGGCTGAACAAGTCTTAACAAACCGAGATGATTCAAGGACTTCCGGATGGGCGTATCATTTGGGGGTTATGGAAGCGGACGTTCCGGCGCCGGCGCTGGTGGAAATTAGTTCATACACCCCGGAGCAGGCGCGCAGGTATTGCGATTACCTTGAGCAAGGAAAGGTGCTGTTTTTCCGGACGGCCCCGTTCAACCTTCCGGAAGAGGACAGGACATTCCTGCTTGCCCAGAAACAGGCCGAATCGCGGTTTCATAAGAACATCTCTTACCGCCCGGCCAGTGACGCCCTTAAGGGTTTCGACTCCTCGGGCCCTGACCGGGAGCGCCTGCATCGGATAATGCAGATGTTCTCTCAGACCGTCACGGCTTTTGTTGCCCGGTTCCTTGCGCCCTATGCCGGAAAATTTCTGCTGGACTACGCCAGTTTCCGTCCGCTGGAGGAGAACGGACGCGACCTTCCCCTTCACAAGCGCAATGACCTTCTGCACGTGGATGCTTTTCCCACGAGGCCGACCATGGGAGCGCGCATTATGCGCGTGTTCTTAAACGTGAACCCTTACGCCGCCCGCATATGGAACGTGGGCGAGCCGTTCCATATTTTTTTCCCGAAACTCAGAGCGACAGCCAGAATTTCTCCGCCGCGACGAAATTCCTTCACGTCATCGCTTACGGCCATCAGGGCGAGGCTCGGCCTCCCTGGAGCCGCCCGTTCGTCTTACGACGACTACATGCTTTATCTGCATGACTGGTTAAAGGAAAACAACGACTTTCAGTCCAACGCGCCGCGGCACAAACTGGAGTTCCCTCCGGGCTGCTGCTGGATGGTGTACACAGACGGCGTGCCGCATGCCGTTGTCTCCGGCCAATTTGCTCTGGAACAGACCTTTATTGTCCCGGCGCGAGCGCTGGTCAACCCGGAGGCGGCCCCTGTCCGCGTGCTGGAATCTTTAACTGGATTGCGCGTGGCGAGCTGACAGATTCTGCATTCCATGTATTCAAAGAGAAAGGCGGCCGGGACCGGGCCGCCTTTCTCTTTTACAACTACCGTTCCAGCTTGACGCTTTACTTCTTGGTGCTGTCGTCGCTGTCCGTGTCGTGCACGGCATTGCTGTGGTGCTTGCTGCTGGCATCGTGGTTGTCGTTGTCCGCCTCGTTTTCAGAGCTCTCGAGATCAGTGTGGGCCTGTTTTTCCGCTGCCTTGACTGCGGCCTGGGTATTCGCGGAAGGCTGCAGGGTATGAACGGCCTTGCCCAGGCTTTGCGCCGGCGGGCCGAGCATTGTTGACTTCAACTGATCAAACGGGATCCCCAGATTCTTGGAGACATGAACGGCAGCTACAAACTGGCCAAGGTTCTTGAATCCCGCAGCGGCCGTCTGCAGGTCCGTGCCCGGAGGCAGCAGGCTTTGCAGCTTGCTGGACAGTTTGGAGTTTTGCGTGAGGAGCTGGGCAGCGGTCTTGTGTCCTGAGTCATGCCCGCCGCCGTGTTTTCCATCATGATCCTCATCGGCGTCCTTGCCGTGATCGCCGTGGCCGCCATGGCTCTCGGCGTCATGTTCATGTGAGGAGGAATGGTCCATCCCATGCATGCTTTCACTGCCGTGGCCACCGCCGTGTCCGTGTTGGGCTAACGCCGGCAGGGCGAGGAAAGCCGCCATTGCCGTCAGAGCCAGGAAAAATTTCATTTTCATTGAGTGAAACCTCCCTTACGAGCTTTTTCGTGCACGCAGCATCTTGCCCACATTGAAACGCAGGTTGAAGGCAAAGCTGTTCAGGTTAAACGTGAGGCTGCGGGTAAATCCTATTTCCGCGCGCCACAGGGGAGCTGGTTCAAAGCCTACCCATGCGTTAAAGCCATTTTCACGGGTAAGATTGTTGCCGCTGGAAACCGCGGCATTATCGAAAGGATTGCCGCCGCCCTTTCCGGTCCCGCCCTGGTCCACCAGCTTGCTGAAGACCTTCTGGTTGCCAAAGGGGACTATCTGATACCCGGACGCGCCCACATAGGTGTGCTTTACCACCTCGTAATCGGCGCCCTCTTCAAGGTGGACGATAGCGCCCAGCGAGGTGAATTGCCGGGTAGTGAACGCAGAGTCAGGCACGGTATTGCTGGCGCCTGCGTCCAGGAAAGGAGTGAACTTGTTGAATGAATGTGAAATATGATTGCTGAAGTCCACGCCGGCGCGTCCGGTGCTGAAACCGTTGCTGGTGCTTCCGGTGGGAGCAGAGACGGTGATGGCGCCCGCATAATCGAGGCGGGGACTGGGCGCCCGGAACAGCATTCCGACGTACACATTGCCGATGCCAGTGTGGTTGCTGCTCGGGGTGGTGGTCCCGGTGGTGGTGGTGCTGGCTGGAACGTTGGCGAAATAGATGGGAACGCCGCCGAACACGCCAAAGTGCTTGTTGAAGTCCCATCCAACCGTGGAATCAATTTTGAAGAGCCGGCTGTCAGAGTTTACTGTTCCCTGGAACGTTTCGTACTCGGTAAAGCCTTTATCGGCGTTCTGGGGAAAGGCAGCCTTGCAAGCCATCAACAGAGCAACGAAAGCAATAGATTTGAAAAACGAATGTTTCATGATTTTTTCGATTCACCTTTGCCGCGCATTCTTGCGTTTTGCGCAGGAATGAGCAATGCCTTCTGGTGCTGGGTCGAAAGTAACCGGGGTGTAACCCCCGTAAGGGTTCGCTGGTGTAGCTAGTGCACAAGGATTGCCAAACTCCTCATCGCGCAACCGGTAGACAATCCAGCAACTTACGTTTTGGGGAAGCGTTGTGATCGTGGCATTTCTACCCATCCCTGTTGAGATTGGATACACTACCGGCCCATGTAAAGCGCGGCTGCGCAAATCGCCACTCCCGGTGATTTGCCAATGCAAAATGGAAGATTCAAGGGGCATTTATGAAGGCCGGGAAGGGTCTTCTGGATGATGGCGACTTTCTGAATTGGATTACTCGGGCTTGACCGCCTCACACACATGCGGGGCACCCTACGCGGCTGCCCTGCGGTCAACACCTTAGCTGTCCCCCGAAATACTTTTTGAACCAGGAACTTACCCTGGCGGAAAGTATTGCTACTATTGCTGAGCACATCTCCTGATCACACACAGACGAAAACCTTGGAAGAGGGTTCAAGGCAGGGGAGCCGTGTCGGTCGTCATGGAACACGATATCGCTGGCGAGCGCCGTGCCTGGCGCCTTCTTTTACGGCTCGCGCGGCCGTACTGGCCGCATCTCACCGGCATCTTCTTTTTGAGCCTTCTGGGCGCGCCCATCGCTCTGTTGCTGGCCTTCCCGCTGAAGATTGCCGTGGACAACGTGCTTGGCGGCCAGCCGCTGCCTCACGTTCTTCAGGCAATGCTGCCGGCGTGGGCTTACGGCTCAAGATCCGCCAATCTGCTGCTGGCTGTAGGACTGCTGCTGGCGCTGAGCCTGATCACCAACATGCAGGCCTTCGCCGCATGGCTGCTCCAGACTTACACGGGCGAGAAGCTGGTGCTTGATTTCCGCACCCAGCTTTTCTGGCACGTCCAGCGCATGGACCTGCTCTTTCACGACACGCGCGGCACCAATGAAGTCGCCTATCGCATCCAGAATGACGCCCCGGCGGTCCAGTACATATTTCTCCAGGGCGTTATGCCGCTGGTGAGTTCGGTGCTCAGCTTCGTCGCTCTGCTTTATGTGACCTTGCGGCTCGACTGGGTGCTGGCGGTGGTTGCCGTCTCGGTTTCGCCGGTGCTCTTACTCCTGGCACGCAAATCCAGCCGCCGCGCACGCATAGGATGGGACGGCATCAAGAAGCTGGACAGCTCAGCCATGCTGGTTTTATACGAGGCGCTGTCTTCAATCCGTGTGGTGAAGGCCTTTGGCCGGGAACAGTTCGAAGACCAGCGCTTCAAGCTGCGGTCACGGCACCGCATGGAAGAGCAGGTAAAAGTCGCGTCCATGCAGGCCATGTTTCACGTGCTGATCACGACCACCATAGCCGTGGGCAGCGCGGTGGCCCTGTGGGTAGGCGTGCAACACGTGCAGTCCGGCGTGCTGACGCTGGGCGACCTGCTGCTGGTCATGGCCTATATGACGCAGCTTTACGATCCGTTGCGGACCATCAGCGGCAAGCTGCCGGAGCTGCAAAGCTGGATGGTGAGCATTCACCGCGCTCTGGCCCTGATGGAAGAGGCCCCGGAGGTGAGCGATCCGCACACCGCGATCGCCCTGGACCGTGCCGCGGGCAACATACAGTTTACGGACGTGACGTTCGACTATCCCAGCTCGGGGCGCGCTCTGGACAGGGTGTCTTTTGCCGTGCCGGCGGGCACGCGCGTAGGGATCATCGGGCCGAGCGGGTCCGGGAAAAGCACGCTTGTCAACCTGCTGACCCGATTCTATGACCCCGTTTCCGGGCATATCGAATTGGATGGCTGCGATCTGCGGCGCTACAGGCTGGCCGACCTTCGCCGGCAGTTTTCCATCATATTGCAGGAGCCCGTGGTCTTTTCCGCCACGGTGGCGGAAAACATCGCCTACGGACGCAACGATGCCAGCCGCGAAGAAATCATGGAATCGGCCCGCGCGGCCCGCGCGCACGACTTCATCATGGCCCTGCCGGACGGCTACGATACCCGGATCGGCGACGCAGGCTGCCGGCTCTCAGGCGGCCAGAGGCAGCGACTGGCGATTGCCCGCGCCTATTTGAAAGATGCGCCGGTTTTGATCTTCGACGAGCCGACCAGCGCGGTGGACATTCACACCGAGCAGGAGATCATGCTGGCAACCGAACAACTCGTACGGGGCCGCACGACGTTTGTGATCGCCCACCGCCTGAGCACGGTAAAGGATTGCGACCTGATCCTGGTGCTAAAGCGGGGACGGGTGGCAATCTTAACCCCGGACTTCGGGAAGGCGACGGCCATTCTGGCTGATGAAACGCTGGTGGAAGACCGGCTCCCGGCGCCCGAAACCTATATCGTGCACTGAGCCTCTGTGATCCACATCACTTTCTTTTTTCGCCATGGCAAAATAGACTCTGTAACAGTGCTGACACTTCGCAAGATCGCTTCCGTGCTCGTCGCGCTGATCGTGCTGGGCATGCCGGTCATCGCGTGTGCGCTGCCCGGCGTGGAAATGAGTGAGGATGAGAACGCCTGCTGCCGGCAGATGGCGGAACGGTGCGGAATGTCGCAAATGCCGGCTTCGCACTCCTGCTGCAAGGGGTCACCCGAACTGCAAGCTGATTCGTTGCAGGCCATGCAAGTCTTTGCGGCAACCATGCTTCCCGCGTCGCACGCAGCAGGCGCGCTGGTCCTCATCCCCATGCCGAACCGTCATGTGACGGAAGCCGGCAGCTTTATCTCTTCTGAATCTCCGCCTGGCTGCTCTCCTATCCTGAGAATTTGATCCGGTTTCATCTTCCGGCGCTGCAGTTGATGCGCGCGCACGTTGGTCTCTCTTTACAACGGAGGAATGATGAAAGCGATTTCCATTGTGGCTGTAATTGCGGCCATGCTCTCCGGCATGCCGCCAGGCTTCGGACAGGCGCAAGTTGCAGGCGTGGAGAAACAGCCTGAGTCTCTCAGCCGACTCATCGAAGAAGCACAGCAGAAGAACCCCGAGGTGCAGGCGGCGTTGCATGGACAGCTGTCTGCCCGGCATGCGCAGCGGGGGGCCGGGGCGCTGCCCGATACGCAGATCGTGGTCCAGCAATTCAATGTAGGCAGCCCGCGCCCGTTTGCCGGTTATACCAACAACGATTTCGCTTTCATCGGCCTGGGAGTGGCGCAGCAGATCCCCTGGCCGGGCAAGCGGGGCCTGCGCTCGGAAATCGCCGGACGGGAGGCGAAGTCTGCGCAGGCGAGGATGGAGGCGGTACAGCGAAGTATTGTAGTCCAGCTCAAGGAAACCTACTTCCGGCTGGCCTACCTGCAGCAAACGCTGATCATTCTTGGCGAAAACGACAAGCTGCTGAGAGAAGTTGATCAGGTGGCAGAGTCTCGCTATACGGTGGGCCAGGGCAGCCAGCAGGACGTTCTGAAAGCACAATTGCAACACACCGCCATTCTCCAGGAAATCAACCTGCGCCAGCGCGAGATCGAACAGGCGGAGGCGGAATTGAAGCGGCTGCTGGCGCGCGCGCAGGACTCACCGGACATCGTGGCAGAGCCGCTGCGGGAGCGTCCGCTTTCAAAAACTGCCGCGGAGCTTGCGGCGCAGGTGCAATCGAACCCTGACGTTCAGGCACAGCAAGAGATGCTGAACAAATCAGCGAAGCAGGTCGAACTGGCGCGCAAGGAGTTCCGCCCGGACTTCGGCCTGCAATACATGTATCAGAACACAGACCGTAAATTCCGTGACTACTACATGATGACTTTGAGCTTGAACCTGCCGAATCGCGGACGGCGCAAGGCTGAGCTGGCGACGGCGCTGGAGCAGCAGCGGTCCGCAAGCGCCCAGCTGCAGGCGGAAGTGCAGCAGCGGCAGGCGGCCATTCAAGACGCGGTTGTGGTCGCCCAAAGTTCCGCGGAACAGCTCAGGATCTACCGTGAAGGGCTGATTCCGCAAGCCGATGCCACCTTCCGCGCCGCCCTTGCCGGTTACGAAACCAACAAGCAGGATTTTGAAACTCTGCTTTCTTCCTTTCTGGACGTACTGAAATTTCAAGAGGCATACCAGAAGGAGCTTAGCGACCACGAGTCGGCGCTGGCGCGCCTGGAGTCGCTGACAGGAGTCGTGTTGCCATGAGAGACCAGAAGAAGAACTACAGAAACGCATTCTTGGCCGCGGTCGCCGTGAGCATCGTTCTGGCTGTGCTGCTCGGGTGGCAGATGGCAAAAACGCGGGCGATGAACGCGCCCAACCCTGCCGCGGCGGAGGCTTCGAGTTCCGGTCCCGCATCGCCCGGCCCGAACATTTCGCCCGAGCCGCAGTTGGGCCCGGTGCAGCTTGCGCCGGAACGAATGCAGAAGATCGGGGTCAAGCTGGGTAAAGCTGAGTTCAAGCAGGTGACCGATGAAATCCGCGTGACCGGGACCGTGGACGTGGATGAGAGCCGCGTGGCTTACGTGCAGACGCGCTTCCCGGGATGGCTGCGCCACGTGTACGCGGACCGCAGCTACCAGCTGCTGCGAAAGGGAGAACGCCTTTTCACCATCTACAGTCCTGATCTGGTGGCGACGGAACAAGAGTATCTGCTGGCAAAGAAAAATGCGGAGGCGGTGCAAAACAGCACGGTTTCCGGCGTGGCCAGCGGGGCGGACTCTCTCTTGCAAGCGGCGAGACTGAGGCTGGAGCAGTGGGACGTGCCGGCAAGCGAGATCCAGAAGCTGGATTCCAGCGGGAAGGTCATTACCGACCTTACCTTCAACTCTCCCGTTTCAGGATACATCACGGAACGCAACGCCCTGCCCAATATGTATGTGCAGCCGGAGACGCGTTTGTACACCGTCGCCGACCTGTCAACGGTCTGGGTGTATGCGCAGGTTTTCCAGAGTGACCTGGGCAAGATCAGGCCGGGCAATCCGGCGGAGGTGACTGTGGATGCCTACCCGGGAAAGACCTTCCGCGGGCGGGTGAGCGAAGTCCTGCCGCAAGTGGACATGGATACCCGCACTGCGCGTGTGCGGCTGGTCTTTCCCAATCCCGGCATGAAGCTTACGCCGGGAATGTACGTGAATGTATCGCTGAAACTGCCGATGGGCAGGCAGCTGGTGGTGCCCTCCTCCGCGGTGCTGCACGCCGGCTCGCATCAGGTCGTCTTTGTCAGTCAGGGTGAAGGAATTCTGGTGCCTCATACAGTCGAAGCAGGCGGGCAGGCAGGGGACCAGACGATCATCACCAAAGGGCTGCGCGGTGGAGAGCTGGTGGCCTCCTCGGCGAATTTCCTGATTGACTCGGAAAGCCAGCTTCAGGCAGCCGTCGGTACTTTCGTGCCGCCTCCACCGGGAGCGGGCGAAGCCGCCGTGATGAACCACGACAGGGGAGCTGAAGCGACCCTCGAACTCACTACCCAGCCCACCCCGCCGCATAAAGGCGAAAACCTGTTTCGCGTCCAAGTGACAGGAAAAGATGGAACGCCCTTAAGCGGGGCAAAAGTGACGGTCACGTTCTTCATGCCCGCGATGCCCGCAATGGGCATGGCAGCCATGAAAACCAGCGTGGATTTAGGAGAAAAAGGCAGCGGGATTTATGAAGGCAACGGGGAACTTGGTTCCGGCGGCACGTGGCAGGTCACGCTCACGGCGCAGCGGAACGGAACAACGATCGGGACGCGCAAGCTCAGCGTAAGCGCGGAAGGAGGCATGTAGCCATGATCTCCCGCGTGATTGAATGGTGCGAGCAGAACCGGTTTCTGGTGTTCACTGGAGTTTTGCTGCTGACCCTGACCGGAATCTGGGCCATGAAGCATGTGCCGCTGGACGCGTTGCCGGACATTTCCGATGTCCAGGTGATCATCCATACAGCATGGGAAGGCGAGCCGCCCAGCGTGATTGAAGACCAGGTCACCTACCCGATCGTCACCACCCTGCTGGCGGCGCCCCGAGTGAAGGCCGTACGGGCCCAGACAATGCTGAG
>DATIWA010000664.1:0-6673 GCA_035465515.1 Candidatus Limnocylindrales bacterium
GCTCGGCGGAAGGCATTGTGATGGTGGAGTCAGGCGCCAAGGAGGTCACGGAAGACCAGGTGCTCGGCGCCATTGAGTTTGCCCATACGGAGATCAAGAAGATCTGCGCCGCTATGACCGATCTGGCTAAGCGGGCCGGCAAGCCGAAACGGGAGGTCACCCCGCCGGGATTCGACGACGCCTACTTCAACCAGCTCAAGAAGAAAGTCGGCGCCGAATTGAAAGACGCGCTGGACACCAAGAAGCACCCCAAGCTGGAAAGCTATACCCTGGTCGAGGAGATCAAGGACCGCCTGAAGGCGGAGCTGCCGGAAGACGATGAAGAAGCGGCCAAGAAGCTCTCGCATTATTATGAAATTCTGCGCGAGCGCATCTTCCGCGAGCAGGTAACCAAAGAGCGGCGGCGGCCCGACCAGCGCGAGTTCGATGAGATCCGCCCCATCTGGATCGAAGTCGGCGTGCTGCCCCGGACCCACGGTTCAGCCGTATTTACCCGCGGCGAGACCCAGGCGCTGGTTACCACCACTCTGGGAACGCCGGATGACATGCAGCGCATTGAACGCTTTGAAGGCGAAACCAAGAAGCGTTTCATGCTGCACTACAATTTCCCGCCGTTCTCGGTGGGCGAAGTGGGCCGCATGACCGGAGTGGGCCGTCGCGAAGTGGGCCACGGCGCGTTGGCAGAGCGCGCGGTTTCCGCCGTGCTGCCTTCGGAAGAAAAGTGGCCTTATGCCATCCGCGTGGTTTCTGACATCCTGGAATCCAACGGTTCCTCGTCCATGGCCACAGTCTGCGGCGCCTCGCTTTCCTTGATGGACGCGGGCGTTCCTCTGGCATCGTCGGTCGCCGGTGTGGCCATGGGTCTGGTGAAAGAAGAAGACTCTTACGCCATCCTCACGGACATTGCCGGGGCCGAAGACCACTACGGCGATATGGATTTCAAAGTCGCTGGCACCCGCAAAGGCATTACCGCCCTGCAAATGGACATCAAGGTGATGGGCATCACGTCTGAGATCATGCGTGAGGCCATGGAGCAGGCGCGGCGCGGGCGGCTTTTCATCCTCGACAAGATGGAAGAAATCATTGCCGGCGGACGCGAAAACATTTCCACCTTCGCTCCCCGCATTTACACGCTGCAGATCCCGGTGGACAAGATCCGCGACCTGATCGGCCCCGGCGGCAAAATGATCCGCAGCATTATTGACCAGACCGGCGTGAAGATTGACGTGGACGATACCGGCAAGGTCAACGTCGCATCCAATGACGGTCCTTCGGCGCAGAAGGCCATCCAGATGATCAACGATCTCACGGCGGTCCCGGAGGTCGGCAAGACGTACCTGGGCAAAGTGGTGCGGCTGGCCGAATTCGGCGCTTTTGTCGAGATCATTCCCGGTACTGACGGACTGCTGCACATCAGCGAAATCGCGGAACATCGCGTGAAGGACGTGAAAGACGAGCTGAAGGAAGGCGATCAGGTCCTGGTGAAGGTGCTGGGCATTGAAGGCAATCGCATCAAGCTCTCCCGCAAGGCGATCCTGAAAGAGCAGCGCGCCAAGATGTCGGCGGCGCGCGGCGAAGGCGGCGAAGGAGTTCCCTCACCCGCTGAAGGCGGAGAAGAACGCCCGCCCCGCGGCGAGTCGGAAGAAACCATTACCTTTGAGGGTGGAGGCGACTTCGGCGACGACGAGGAAGAACCGAACTTCAACCGCGAAGACGCCAACCGCGAAACCGTTGCTGCCGGCACCGGCGGCGGCCATCATGACCGTCCGCGGGGAGACCGTCCGCGCGGCGGAGGCGGCGGCGGTCGCAGGCACGGGCGCGGCGGCCGTGGACGCGGCCCGCGCGGCGGCGGAGATCGCGGCCCGCGCGGCGGCGGTGGTGGCGATCGCGGCAACCACTAATCGAAAGGCCGGCCTGCAAAACTTGAAGGCACAGCGTTTTCCGCTGTGCCTTCTTCTATTTCTGCCGGTAATTTGAGCAATTCGCGGTAAGTCTCAGCCCACCGCGACGCCGTGACATTTCTTGTACTTTTTGCCCGACCCGCAGGGACAGGGATCATTGCGTCCGACCTTGGCCTGCCCGCGGACCACCTGCTGCGGGGCCGAGTTGCCGTTGGCGCCGGCCATTCTGGCTTCCTGCAGCTCGCGTTTCTTGCGGCGCTGGAACTGCGCTTCCAGATCGTCAACTGACGTGGACGCCCGCCTGCGCCCAGGGGCCTGGTCGCCGTTCCCGGCCGCGCCCGCTGCCGAAGCCTGCGGCGCTTCCACAATCTGCATATGGAACAGGTAGCGCGCCGTTTCTTCCTGGAACCGGCGCATCATGTCCTCAAACATGTCAAACGATTCGCGCTTATATTCCACCAGAGGATCGTGCTGCCCGTAGCCGCGCAGCCCGATGCCCTCCTTCAGGTGGTCCATGTTGAGCAGATGGTCTTTCCATTGCGTATCCAGCACGCTGAGCATGATCATGCGTTCGTGGTAGCGCATGGCATCCGCTCCAAGCTGCTTTTCTTTTTCGCCGTAGCTTTCCTGGAGCTTTTCGAAAACGGCGTCGCCCAGCTCCTGCCGGTTCAGCTGGTCCACGTCAACGCCCCGTTTGCCGAGGTCCAGCCCGAACTGCTCCAGCAGATACTTGCGCAGCCCGTCCACGTCCCATTGGTCGGCGTGAACGTTGCGCGGGATGAACTTATCCAGGGCCTCCGCCACCATGCCGGCGACGTACTCTTCCAGAATCAGCTCTTTCTGGTCCACGCCGGAAAGCAGCTCTTTGCGCAGCCCGTAGACCGCCTCGCGCTGCTTGTTCATGACGTCGTCATATTCCAGCAGGTGCTTGCGTGATTCAAAGTTCTGCGCTTCCACCGACTTCTGCGCGGCCTCAATGCGCTTGCTGATCATTCTGGATTCGATCGGCACTCCCTCTTCCATGCCCAGCTTCTGCAGCAGCGTGGAAACCCACGCCTTGGCGAAGATGCGCATCAGGTCATCTTCCAGCGAGAGGTAAAAGCGCGAAGATCCCGGATCGCCCTGGCGGCCGGCGCGCCCGCGCAACTGGTTGTCAATGCGCCGCGCCTCATGCCGTTCCGTGCCCAGAATGTGCAGGCCGCCAACGCCAACCACCCACTCGTGCTCGGCGTCGGTTTCCTTTTTGTACTTGTTGTAAATCTCGTTCCACTTGTCCAGCGGGCACTGGTACTCGATGCCGTTGTAATAGAAGACCGTGGTTTCCGCATCGTCCTGCTTGAGCGCAACTTCGCCGCCTGCGGCGCGGAGTTGCTGGGCAATTCCCTTCTTCACCGTTTCCTGGCGGGCCGTAAACTCAGGATTGCCGCCCAGCAGGATGTCGGTTCCGCGGCCTGCCATGTTGGTGGCGATGGTGACTGCATTCAATCGCCCTGCCTGCGCCACGATTTCGGCTTCCTTCTCGTGGTATTTGGCGTTCAGCACAACGTGCTTCACGGCCTTCTTTTTCAGCAGGTCGGAAAGCCGTTCCGACTTCTCGATCGACGTGGTGCCCACCAGGATCGGCCGGCCCTCAACACTGATCTTCTGGATTTCATCGGCGACCGCATAATACTTTTCCTTCTCCGTGCGGTACACAACGTCAGCGTTCTCCACGCGCAGCAGCTTGCGGTTCGTCGGGATCACCACCACCTGGAGCCGGTAGATGTTGTCGAACTCCGCCGCTTCAGTTTCCGCCGTGCCGGTCATGCCGGCCAGCTTTTTGTACATGCGGAAATAATTTTGAAAGGTGATGGTGGCCAGGGTCTGCGATTCGCGTTCAATCTTGACTTTTTCCTTGGCTTCGATCGCCTGGTGCAGGCCATCCGACCAGCGGCGCCCGGGCATCAATCGTCCGGTAAATTCGTCCACAATGATGACTTCGCCGTCTTTCACCACGTATTCCACGTCTTTGCGATAGAGCGCGTGCGCCTTCACCGCGGTTTCCACGTGGTGCTTCATGGCCCAGTTTTCCGGATCGGCGATGTTCTCGATGCCCAGCATGCGCTCGACCTTTTCCCAGCCCTGGTCGGTGATCGTGGTGGCCTTCTGCTTCTCGTCCACCACAAAATCGCCGGTGTATTCTTTCGGCTCGCCCGGCCCCTTTTCAATCTCCTCGCCTTTTTCCAGATGCGGCACCACCCGGTCGGCGCGGTCATACTTGTCCGTGGATTCGTCGCTGGATCCGCTGATAATCAGCGGCGTTCTGGCTTCGTCAATCAGGATCGAGTCAACTTCGTCCACAATGCCGAAATTGTGCCCGCGCTGCACGCACTCTTTCAGGTCGAACTTCATGTTGTCGCGGAGGTAGTCAAAGCCGAATTCGTTGTTGGTCCCGTAGGTCACGTCGGCCGCGTAGGCTTCGCGGCGCTCCTCATCATCCAGTTCGTGCACGATCACGCCTACGCTCAGTCCCAGGAAGCGATACAGCTTGCCCATCCATTCCGAGTCGCGTTTGGCCAGGTAGTCGTTCACCGTGACCACGTGCACGCCGTCTCCGGAAAGCGCATTCAGATACACAGGGAGCGTTGCCACCAGCGTTTTGCCTTCGCCGGTTTTCATTTCTGCGATCTTTCCCTGATGCAGGACCGTCCCGCCGATCAACTGGACGTCAAAGTGGCGCATGTTCAGGACGCGCCACCCGCCCTCGCGGCAGACCGCAAACGCCTCAGGCAGGATTTCATCAAGCACCGCATTGCGGGCCGACAGGCGTTCGGCCTCGTCCTCAATCCCTTCCAGAGCCTCTTTGACCCGGGCGCGGAACTCGGCCGTTTTGGCCCGCAGTTGCTCATCGCTGAGCTTCTTCATCTCCGGCTCAAGCCCGTTGATCTGCTCCACCAGCGGCCGTATCCGCTTGATTTCACGTTCATTACTGGTGCCAAATACCTTGGCGGTAAGTTTCGATATCAATTTCGATTATCCCTTTGCCCCGATTGGCCTGCTTGGCAGCGGTTGCATTTTTCAGACAGAGATTTCCATCTAAAGCCTAACATATTGGATGCTCCGGAGCGCGGGCAAGAAGCAGCCCGCGCCGCTCGGCCGGCCCTGGGAAGACGGTCCGGAACGCGCTCGCCTTGCGCGGCCCGCCGCGAGACAAGAATGCGGCCTCGCCACCCGGCGAGGCCGCGGAACAGACTCACAGAAGCTCAGCTAATGAGGTCCTGGCGACCTGCGCGCTGGCTCAACGTGCCCTGGCCAGCATCCTCACGATAAGGCCAGACCCCAAGGCTCCCGCACCCAGCAGGAAAATCAGAGGAAGTGGGGACGCGGTTTGCGGCAGCTCAGGAGGTGTTTCCAGTTGCGCCACCTGCTCCGGCTCAATCGAACCGGTCACCCGCACCGTGGCCATGCTGGTGTCCGAGCCGCCACAAACATTGGTCGCCACGATCTTGTAAGTCTGCGTCTCATCCACCGGTCCCTCGCTGGTCTGCTTTGGCATGGCCTTTACCGTTTCGGTTCCCTCATTGCCTGACACCAGCCCAATGGGGTCAATATGCACTGCGTCGGCGTTGCTGGCGGTCCACTTCAGGTCGGCGGTCCCCTGCTCGGTCACCTTGTCGCCCACTTTCACAAACTTGATTTCCGGAGCGGAGGGGACCAGGCTCGCGTGCACCGTGTTATCAACGCGCACCGTGGCTGAAGAAGTTGCCGTGCCTCCCGGCCCGACCGTGCGGAATTCGTAGGTGGTGTTCTGTTTCGGCTCCACCGTCAGTTCTCCGTTAAACGTCTCGGCCAGTACCTTGTTGTCGGCAATCACCGTGGTGTGCGCGCCCTCGGCGGAGGCCCACGACAGCCGCACCGGCTCGCCGCACTTTACCTCTTCGCGGTCAGCGCTGAGTTTGCCCGTAACCGGAGCAACTGCGATGGTGGCCGTGGCCGTGCCCGCTTCAAACCGTTTCAGCGTGTTCAGTTTGGCGCCGTCCGCCCAGTTCTTGTAGATGATCTCGCCGTTCATGCCGCGGTTGGCATACAGGATCGCCCGCTGGTTGGCTTTTACTTCTATCGGACCGGACCAGACCGGCCTGTTGGTTTTGTGGTCCACAATGTAGAGCTGGTGCGTCCCCACGGGCGCCACAATCGTCTGCTGGGCAAGAAAGTTGTTGTTTGCCTCATCGGCATGCGCCACAAAAAATTCAGGACCTGTGCCGTTGAGGTACACCAGCGCGTCCCCATGGACCCCTTCAATCTGAATGCGGCCCCACGGGCCGGACACCATGCCGGGAACCGGCTCCAGGCGGGCGTTGATTGGAGGATTCTGGCCGCTCTCGATAAGAACTTTTTTTAGCTGCGGCACATAACCGTAGTTATATACGCCGATTGTGTGCTCTCCCGGAGCGATGATGAGCGTGTTGCTGCGGTGCACCACCGGCTGCCCGTCCACAAAAATGTAGGCTTCTTCAGGAGTGACATTCACCCGGATGGTGGTTTCCTGGGCGATTGCAAGACTTGCGGCAGCCATGAGAAAGATGCTGATAGCAATAAAACGCCGGAAATTCATGTTCATGTTGCCTCCTTCGCTGTCCGGGGCCGCACCCGGGGGACTCCCAGGACAACACGATAGTCATTTCAAGGCTAAATTTGCCGGCGTCTCCCTTCTGTGCCAGCGGTCACAGCTTTATGTGACAGGCAAGCTGCTCATTGCGAAATGGAGTGTCGCAGTTGGCGCAGTCGCCGCG
>DATIWA010000665.1:0-9206 GCA_035465515.1 Candidatus Limnocylindrales bacterium
AGATTTCCGATTCCAGGACTGAAAATTACGATTTCACCGCTCTGTTGAAGACAGTTCAAAAGCCGGCGGAGACGCAGGCGAACCAGAATCGAGGCAAGGGGAAGGCCGCGGCTTCCGGCGGCGCGGGGGAGCACGTGATCGTAGTGCGGGTCTATGATCGCGCGGACAACCCAGCGTCGGCGAAGTACGTGGTGAGATAGGCGTAAAATCGAGCAATGGGGTGCTTTGTTAATTGACCGGCGCTGCGGACCAATGCCGTCCGTTCGCAAATTCAATTACCCAGGCGCTGGCTTACACCCGTCAAAAATTTCCCTGCCCCCAGCGGAACGGCAGGTGCATGACTTCGGAGATGTTCGCCACCTCGTAGTCCGGCTCTTCTTCGGGGCTCCGCGGCTCCTGGACGGCGAACTCGCCATGGCGGATGCGGACGGTGTGCATGCCCAGATCGTTTCCGGCGCGGATCTCCCTCATCGGGCGGTCTCCCACGATCAACACATGCCCGGCAGCAAGATCGAGTTCCTGCTGAATGATCTGGAAGGCCGCTTCCTTGGTCAGGAGCTTGTCCCGGTCGGCGTAGAAGATCCTGTCGATTGCCGGCTCGCCTTCCAGCCCCAGCGATCTGACTTTGGCCTTCTGGATTTCCGGCTCACCGAAGCTCACGACAAAAACCTTCACGCCGCGGGAATGCAGGAAACGCAGCAGCGGTCTGGTTCCGCGAAAGAGCTTCAGTTTGCCGACCGGACAGTTGAAATAAGCGTCACGGGCGGCACGGCTGATCGAGTCTGGATCATCGGCGCCGAAGCGCCGGCAGACCTCGGCGTCAATATGGCGCAGCATGGGGTCCTGGCGGAAGGCGCGCATGCGGGCCCGGTACACCGTTTCAACCTCGGCCTTGAGCCCGGCCCTGACCATGGCTTCAGCGGCATGGCGATGCGCCGGCCTGACCCGCTGGCCAAAGCAGTCATAGAGCGTGTCGTCGAGGTCGAAGATGACGCAGCGAATGAGGGGCTTCTGGTGTTGTTTTGTCCGTTTCATCGGGCGTGCAGCGGCGAACCGCTATTGTAATGGCTGTTACAATCAAATTCATGGAGGCCAAGCTGCTGCTCATCCCATGGATGGCGGCTGTTGTTTACAGCAGCATTCCCCTGTTCTGGTTCGCCATTCATCCGTTTGCCGGGCGCTGGCGCAGGACGAAGAGATCGCCGTATCGCGCCCTGCTTCCGTTTTGGCTCCTGATCATGCTCGCAATCGCATGGGCCACGTGGCCGTGGCATGCGCGCCAGATCTACTCCAGCATCTGGACCTGGCTGCCCGCACTGCCGCTGTTTACCATTGGACTGCGCACATACCGCCGCATCGCTTCCGAGTTCGGCGCGCGCAAGCTGAGCGGCGAAGCCGAATTGCGCCCTCACGATCACGAGCAACAGCTGGTCACAGGCGGATTGCACGCCAACATGCGCCACCCGATCTATGTCGCTCATCTTTTTAATCTGGCCGGCTGGGCCATGGGGAGTGGCCTGCTAGTCACTTTCGTTCTCCTGGCCATCAGTGCTCTTATTACTTTTCCCCTGATGATCTGGATTGAAGAGCGGGAGCTGGAGCAGCGGTTTGGCGATGCGTTTCGGCGGTACAAAGCCCGCGTTCCCCTGCTTGGTCTTCCGGGGGTGGGAGGCAATGGTCGTGAAAAGATGGCAACCCGTTGAGGCGTGGCTGTGAAATTTGAACTCTTCGTGGCTGCCCGTTACCTGCGGGCGAAGCGCCGCCAGGCCGTGATCGGCGTGATCACCGTGATTTCCATTATCGGTGTGGCGGCCGGCGTTGCCTCGCTTGTAATCGCGCTCTCCATCAATGCCGGGTTCCAGAGGGACCTTCAGAACCAGCTGCTGGGATCTACCTCCCACATCAATTTGCTCAAGGCCAGGTCGGATGGCATCTACCACTGGCGCGACCTGATGCAGCAACTGGCGAAGCAGCCGCACGTCAAGGGCGTGGCGCCCGCTCTTTATGAAGAAGTGCTGGCCTCCCGCAGTTCCCGCGCCAGCGGCATGGAGTTGAAGGGTGTGATCCCCGAATATGAGAACCGGGTGAGCGAGCTCTTGAAGACGGTTAAGCTCGGCTCGGCTGCGCCGCTTAATCCCGCGCCGTCTCCCACCCCCTGCGCCAGGGACTCCGTGGACTGCAACCTCCCTGGAGAATACCCTCCTATTGTGCTGGGGAAGGACCTGGCGGAGACCATCGGCGCCACAGTAGGCTCCGTGATTCTGATCACCAGCCCGCAGGGCGAACTCACTCCCTTTGGCCTGGTGCCCAAGTACGAGCGCTTCAAGGTGGCCGGGATATTCAACTCCGGGTTCTATAACTACGACAGCGCCTGGGGCTTTGTCCGCCTCTCCGATGCCCAGCGGCTTTACGGCCTGGGCGACGTTATCTCCGTGATGGAGTTCAAGATTGACGACTTGTACAAAGCGGAGCAGGTAGGCGCTGAACTGGCGAAGGTTGCAGGGCCGGAGTTCCTTGCAAAAAGCTGGATGGAGTCCAACCAGGCCCTGTTTCGGGCGCTTAGCCTCGAACGGGTGGTGACATTTTTAACCATTGGACTGATCGTTTTTGTCGCAGCTCTCAACATCCTGATTTCATTGATCATGATGGTCATGGAGAAGACCAGGGACATCGCCGTGCTGGTTTCCATGGGCGCAAAGAGCCGCCAGGTACGAGGGATTTTTATTTTTCAGGGAGTTCTTATCGGGGTGGTCGGGACCATTTTGGGCCTCATTGTTGGGTACGCGGTTGCGCTGGCCGGGGCGAAATATCATTTCCTCGCTCTCAACCCGGAGGTCTACTCCATTAGCTATGTTCCTTTCGCTCCGCGGCTACTGGACGGCATCCTCGTCGCTGCCGTTGCGCTGCTAATTTCCTTTGTTGCTACGCTTTATCCCTCGTGGTCAGCCGCGCGGATCCTTCCGGCGGAGGCGTTACGGTATGAGTGAAATGCCTCATTGCGCGGCAATGCGCGGCAGATGCAAGATGGGTTCACCGCAGCCTTTACCAAGGATTAGGGAAATTAATCAATTCTTGAGGATTCCCTCAACCAAATTGACGGAGTCTAACGGCCACGGTTTGGGTTTGATAAAAACAAGGAGTTTTACACCCGGAACGGCATTGAAAATGCAGGAGAAAGTGCCTGGCTGCACCATTGAGGTATTCAAGTGCATCCAATAGAACAACGCGACGAAATCCTTCGCGTTGATAGACTTAAAAAAGTCTACAAGTCGGGTCAAACGGATTTAGTGCTCTTTGAAAACTTGTCCTTCCAGGTGAGGAGGGGAGAGATGCTTGCCATCGTCGGCGAGTCGGGGGCGGGCAAAAGCAGCCTTTTGCACATCCTCGGGGCTCTTGATCGTGCTTCCGAAGGTGACGTATACTGCGCGAATATTCAGGTAGACGAGCTGACAGACGATGCCGCCGCGGATTTCCGTAATCGCGAAATCGGTTTTGTCTGGCAATTTCACTACTTGTTGCCGGAGTTTACAGCGCAAGAGAATGTTGCTATGCCGCTGCTCATGAGAGGGGACTCTTACCGTGAGGCGACCACCAAGGCCGCCCAATGGTTGCGGGAAGTAGGACTGGAAGCCCGCAGCCAGCATCGCGCAGGAGAACTCTCGGGTGGCGAACAGCAACGGGTGGCTTTAGCCAGGGCCCTGGTTACAGGACCCAAGATTCTGATGGCCGATGAGCCGACCGGCGATCTGGACAACCGCACCGCAGAGATGGTGTTCGGGCTGGTCCAGCGGCTCCATCAGGAATACCGGCTCACTTCCCTTATCGTCACCCACAACCTGGACTTCGCCCGACGCTGCGACCGGATATTGAGGTTGCATCAAGGCCAGGCCGAGGAGGTTTCGCCCAACTCTCTTCCCGTTTAACATGGTAAGAAGGGGAGGAAGGCGAAGGACAATTCAGGTTTTGGTCTGCGGAACATCGCAGGCCGGTTCGTCCGGAACTGCAGGTGAGCAAAGATCGCGCTCCGGACAAAAAAGCTTCTTCCTGGGAGTACGGTCGTTCGTACCGGGGGAAGAGAGGGATGCTTCAGGCAGAGGTGACCGGAAGCATCTGGGGTGAGGGTAACATGTTCGAGCGGTACACAGAAAAAGCCAGGCGCGTAATTTTCTTCGCGCGATATGAGGCGAGCCAGTTTGGCTCACCTTACATCGAGACGGAGCACCTGTTGCTCGGTCTGTTGCGTGAAGACAAGGCGTTGACGAACCGCTTTCTGCGCTCCCATGCGTCGGTGGAGTCCATCCGCAAGCAGATTGAAGGGCACACGACCATCCGGGAGAAGGTATCCACGTCAGTCGATCTTCCCTTGAGCAACGAATGCAAGCGGGTCCTTGCCTATGCGGCGGAGGAGGCGGAGCGCCTCAGCCACAAGCACATTGGCACGGAACACCTGCTGCTGGGACTGCTGCGGGAAGAAAAGTGCTTTGCGGCGGAGATCCTGCACGAGCGCGGACTGCGTTTGAGCGCCATCCGTGAGGAACTGGCGCGCAGCACGCAGGAAAAAGCGCAGCCGCAGCGCGGACAATCGCGGGAGTCTTCCCTGCTGAGCGAATTCTCGCGCGATCTGACCCAGGCCGCCATGGACAGCCAGCTTGATCCGCTGGTCGGCCGCGAAGGCGAAGTAGAGCGCGTAGTGCAGATTCTGTGCCGCCGGACCAAGAACAATCCGGTCCTGATCGGCGAGCCGGGTGTTGGCAAGACCGCCATTGTGGAAGGTCTGGCACAGCGCATCGCCGACGGCGATGTGCCTTCATTCCTCGCCGACAAGAAAATTCTTGCCCTCGATCTGTCACTGATCGTGGCGGGCACAAAGTATCGCGGGCAGTTTGAAGAGCGGCTCAAGACCATCATGAAAGAGCTGATGGAGAGCCAGAACTGCATCATCTTTATCGATGAGCTGCACACTCTGGTGGGCGCCGGCTCCGCCGAGGGCTCGCTCGACGCCGCCAACATTCTCAAACCCGCGTTGTCGCGCGGCGAGATCCAGTGCATCGGCGCGACCACCCCGGGCGAGTACCGCAAGTCCATCGAAAAGGACCGTTCCCTGGAGCGCCGCTTCCAGGCCGTTAAAGTCCCGCCGCCCAACGAAGGCGAGGCGGTCAAGATCATCTATGGAATCAAGGAACGCTATGAAAAGTTCCACGCGGTAAGTTACACGGACGACGCCATCCAGTTCGCCGTGTATCACTCCAACCGCTACATCCCGGACCGCTTCCTGCCGGACAAGGCCATTGACCTGCTGGATGAAGCCGGCGCGCGCGTCAAGCTGCGCCAGACTTCCCTGCCGGACGAGATCACTGAAGTCCAGAAGCGGATCAAATTCATCGTTCACCGGACGGAGAACGCCATCGCAAACCATGAGTTCGAAAAGGCGCGCTTCTATTCCGACGAAGAACGCAAGGAGCGCGAGAACCTGCGCGCCCTGCGCGAGAAATATCACCTGGATGAGTCCTCCACCGGCGTAGTCAACCGCGAGGACATTGAGGAAGTGGTCAGCCGCTGGACCGGCGTGCCCATCACCTCCATCAAGGAAGAAGAGACCCAAAAGCTGCTGCGCGTGGAAGAAGAGCTGCACAAGCGCGTGATCTCTCAGGACAAGGCGATCAGCGCCCTGGCCCGCTCGATCCGCCGCTCGCGCGCCGGCCTCAAATCGCCCAACCGGCCCATCGGCTCGTTCCTGTTCCTGGGACCCACGGGCGTCGGCAAGACGGAAGTCGCGCGCACGCTGGCGCAGTTCCTGTTCGGCAGCGAGAAATCGCTGATCCGCTTTGATATGTCCGAATTCATGGAGAAGCACTCGGTCAGCAAGCTGATCGGCTCGCCTCCGGGATATGTGGGCTACGAAGAGGGCGGACAGCTCACCGAGCGCGTAAAACGGTCGCCCTACTCCGTCGTCCTGCTGGACGAGATCGAGAAGGCGCATCCGGATGTGTTCAACATCCTGCTGCAAGTGCTGGAAGACGGCCAGCTCACCGATGGGCTGGGCAACACGGTTGATTTCAAGAACGTGATCATCGTGATGACCTCCAACATCGGGGCGCGGCACCTGATGAAGCGCAAAGGCCTCGGCTTCCAGATTGACCGGGAAGAGGCCGTCGCCGAAAAGGTCGAGGAGATGGTGAAGCAGGAGGTAAAGCGCACCTTTAATCCTGAATTCCTGAACCGCCTCGATGAGGTGATTATCTTCAACGCCTTGACGGATCCGGACCTGATCCAGATTCTCGAGCTCCTGGTCGGTCAGCTCAATACGAACCTGGCCCAGCGGCATATCACCATCACCGTGAATGAAGAGGCCAAGAAGTGGATCCTGGAGAAGACGCTCACGGACCGCAGCTACGGCGCGCGTCCTCTGCGCAGGGCCTTACAGCGGTACATTGAAGACCCGCTGTCTGAGGCGCTGATTCAGGGCACCATCACCACCCGGCCGGCCTTCATTGAGGTTTACCTGGAAGGCGACAGGCTGTTCTACCGCCAGGTTGGCGAAGGCGCGGAGAACACGGAAGGCGTCCTTCTGTACAGCAATTAACTCTGCTGGCATCAAGCGCCAGCTCCCAAAAAAGCCGCCGGTGAAAGCCGGCGGCTTTTGTTTTTGGACAAGGATTTCCGCGAACGCCCCTCCCTGGCGTTATGGGGCGGCTATGGCAAGAGAAAGCGTTCCCCGGCTGGTTGGATACGAGGCGGGTGAAAGCGGAACAAGCCCAAGGTTCTTTACTCGGAAAGCGGAGATCGCCGCCGCAGCATGGTCCAGCACATACATGAACTTTCCCGTACGGTCGAGCGCTGAATCTCCGGCCCTCGTGTCCGGCGGGGCCTGGGGAAACGCGGTTGGGGCGGGCGCCGGATGTAATCTCCCGCCGGTGACTTTGTACGCAAGAATTCCCTTTCCCGTGCTGGCATAGAAAGCCCCGGAGGAGACATCCACCGTCAGCGCCGCAATGTCTTTCAGGGGCAGCGAGTCCGTCCTGCGGATTGAGCCTGATTCCTGGTCCACTTCATAGGCGGTGATCGTGGTCTTGGCTGCCATGAGCAGCACGTTGCGCAGGGCCGCGAGCTTTTGCGGTGGATGATCGGCCACGAACGGCGAACCAGGAACAGGCGTCAGCGAACCGTCTGCGCTGATCCGGTATCCGCTCAGCAATCCTGAACTCGGATCTGCGGTGTAAAGGAACTCGGGTTTTGTCGCTGCAACCTCGGCCGCCATTGGAGTCGGGGTGGGCAATGGCGTGGCGGTTGGCGTTGGAGTCGGACTTGCTGTGGGCGTCGGAAAAGGGGTTGGCGTGATCGCCGGCGTCGGCGTGGGCGACACTGTTGGTGTGGGAGAAGGAGATGGATTGTTGTCAACCAGCCTTCGGGGCGAAATAGTGCATCCGGCTATGACCACTGCCAGCAGCATTCCGGCAGCCATCCTGGCCCGTTGCCGTACGTCTTTTTGTGATTGGCCCACCACCTAAACAGGGATGCGGCGGCAGTCGCTGCTGTTGGCCCCAGGCTTTTACCGGCCGCACTCGACCAGAAACATTGTTAACCAGGTGGTTATTACTAACCGTGGCCCTTAATTAAGGGGAAAATTTAATATGCGCCGGCCAACACGGGATGTGAGAATAACAGGATGAGAAAACCACTGCATTTCATTCTTTTGACAACGACGATAGCCCTGTTGGCCTGGTCGGCATTGGCCCAGGCGGGCGCCGGCCAGAAAACGTCGGCCCCAACAGGCCAGAAAACAACAGCGGCTGCCCCTCAAAACCCGCCGGCCGCACCAACCCCGAACCTGCCGTCCTCTCCATTCAAAACAGAAAAGGAAAAGGCCAGCTATGCCATCGGGCTACAGGTTGGAGGCAGCATCGCGCGCCAGTCCGTGGATGTTGATCCGGACGTTCTGCTCCAGGGCATAAAAGACGCCATCGCCGGTAAACCGGTCATGAGCGACGAAGAAGTTCGGGCCACGATGACACAGTTGCAGAACGAAATGCGGGCCAGGCAGGAGATAAAAGCGAAAGCAGCCAGCGAGGCAAACAAGAAGGAAGGCGATGCTTTCCTGGCGGCCAACAAGAGCAAAGAAGGCGTGGTTACCCTGCCCAGTGGTTTGCAGTACAAGGTCCTGAAAGCAGGTACGGGGCCCAAGCCGACGGCCTCGGACAGCGTCGTCTGCAACTACCGCGGCACGCTCATCAATGGCAAAGAGTTTGACAGCTCCTACAAGCGCGGCGAACCAGCCACCTTCCCCGTGGGCGGCGTAATCAAGGGCTGGACGGAAGCGCTGCAGCTGATGCCCGTAGGATCAAAGTGGCAGCTTTTCATTCCCCCCAGCCTGGCCTATGGTGACCGGGGCGCCGGCGCTGATATCGGCCCGGATGCCACCTTGATTTTTGAAGTTGAGTTGCTCTCCATTGCACCGAAGAAATAACTGAAACAAAAGCCTTTCCGAGCCGCCGGCCAAGCCGGCGGCTTTAGTTTTTGCTCCGGCCAATTGCCCGCTTCTTCCCCTGCGTCTCCGGGAGGGCGCGCCTTTTTCTGTAACCTGGCCCAGCTGCAAGTATCTAATCTACGACTATGGAACTTACTGTTTACTCAGCTCCCTGGTGCCGCGATTGCCATGAAGCCAAGCGCTGGCTCGCCAGTCACAAGATCGCTTACCGGGAAATCAATATCGAAGAAGTTGCCGGCGCCGCCGAGCAGGTGGTCCAGCAAACCGGCAAACGGGCCATTCCGCAATTCGTTCTCAATGGCAAGTGGATCCAGCCATATGTTCCCGGGCGCGGATTCAAATACGAAGAGATGGCCGAGCTTTTCGGAGTGAAGAGCTAGCGCCCGCCGTGGCGGAAGAACCCGGCATCCCGGCCCTCCATCCTGATGCCGGGCTCTGGCAGTGCAGTTATCTGATTTTTTCTTTCACTTCCCTTGCGCCTTCTTTTTCCGCTTCCACGCTTTTTTCTTCCGGGCCCCGCCAGCGCAAGGACGGTGGGAGCCGCAGCCGCAGCACGCGTTCCCTGCGATGCTCTTCCTCTACCAGGAATTCGCGCGCCTTCAAAAGGTCCTGCAGCGCAACCATCCCCACCAGCTCTTTCTCAGGACCGTGTTTTACTACAGGAAAACGCGTAATGGAGGTGGCAGCCATTCGGTTAACAACTACACTCAACGGCTCGTCG